>CACXDX010000101.1 GCA_902766525.1 uncultured Bacillota bacterium
CCGCGGCGAGGAATTCGCCTGCGGCGATCACTGCGGCATCGGCCAATGCGAATGCGACCGCTGGCTGGAGATCTGGAATCTCGTCTTTATGCAGTTCAACCGCGACGAAAACGGCGTGATGACGCCGCTGCCCCATCCCTGCATCGATACGGGCATGGGTTTGGAAAGAGTGGCCTCGATCCTTCAGGACGTGCCCTCCAACTACGACACCGATCTGCTCAAACGGCTGATCGATTTCATCTCCGAGGAAACGGGACAGCCCTATTACCGCGATGAACGCGGCTTCCCCATGCGGGTCGTCGCCGACCACGCCCGCTCCTGCACCTTCCTGATCGCCGACGGCGTGCTGCCCTCCAACGACGGCCGCGGCTATGTGCTCCGCCGCATTCTGCGCCGGGCCGCCCGCTTCATCCGCATCCTCGGCATCGACGGCGTTTTCCTCGCCAAGGTGGTGCCCGTGGTCGTGGACATCATGGGCGACCAGTATCCCGAGATCCGCGAAAAACAGGACTTCATCATCAAGGTCATCGCCAATGAGGAAGAACGCTTCCGCATGACCCTGGCCGACGGTTTGAGAATATTGGAAGACATCATCGAGGAAACCCTTGAGAGAGGCGACAAGGTCATCTCCGGTGACGACGCCTTCCGCCTCTACGAGACTTACGGCTTCCCCTTTGACCTCACCGAAGACGCCGCCGAAGAACGGCAGATGAGCGTCGATAAGGAAGGCTTTGAAAAAGCCATGGAAGAACAGCGCGAACGCGCCCGCAGCGCCCGCAGCACCGAAGGCTTCAACGATCTCGAGATCATGCTCACCGCTCTCCTGCCCGACGTGGACGCGACGGAATTTTCCGGCTATACCACGCTGAGCGATATCGGCCGGGTCGAAGCCGTCATCGTCGCCGATGAACGGAAAAAGACCATGAGCGAAGGGGATGAAGGCTATCTCGTTTTCGACAAGACACCCTGCTACGCCGAAATGGGCGGCCAGGTCGGCGACGCGGGCTCCTTCGTCGCCGAAAAGGGCGAAGCCGAGATCCTGACCACCTTTAAACTGCCCGGCGGCGCTTATATGCACAAAGTCAGACTGATCCGCGGCAGTATCGCCGAAGGCGACGTCGGCACGGTCTCCGTGGCCGCCGCCGCCCGCAAGGCCACGCAGCGCAACCACTCCGCCACCCACCTTCTGCACAAGGCTTTGAAGGAGGTTCTGGGCGACCACGTCAACCAGGCCGGTTCCTATGTGGGCCCCGAACGGCTGCGCTTTGACTTCAATCATTTTTCCGCCATCGGCCCCGAAGAGCTGAAAGCCGTGGAAGATAAGGTCAACGCGGCGATCCTCGCCAACATGGCGGTCGTTACCAAAGAAATGGACATCGACGAAGCCAAAGCCGAAGGCGCCATGGCCCTCTTCGGTGAAAAATACGGCAAACGCGTCCGCTTCGTCAACATCGGCGACTGGAGCAAGGAACTCTGCGGCGGTACCCACGTCGGCGGCATCGGCGAGATCGGTCTCTTCAAGATCGTCTCCGAATCCAGCATCGGCGCGGGGCTGCGCCGCATCGAAGCCGTTACCGGCGAAGCGGCCAGAGCCTATTTCGAAGCGGAGGAAGAAGAACTCGCCGAAATCCGTCAGCTGCTCAAAGTCAAGAAAGACGACGTTATCGCCAGAGTCAAACAGATGATCGCCGAAATGAAGGAAAAGGATAAGCTCATCGCCGACTTCAAAAAGGCCGAAGCCGCGGCCAAGGCCGGGGACATCCTCTCCGACTGCGTGGAGATCAACGGCAAAAAGGCCCTCATCGCCGACATGGGCGATATCGACGTTTCCGAACTCAGGGAAACCGCCGATAAGATCAAGGAAAACCGCGACGACCTCGCCCTCGTGCTCTTCGCCGCTTCTCAGGATAAAGTCAGCATCATCGTCAGCGGCGGCAAGGATTGGCTCGATCAAGGCTTCCACGCCGGCAGGCTGATCAAGGACATCGCCGCCGTCGTCGGCGGCGGCGGGGGCGGCAAGCCCCATATGGCTCAGGCCGGCGGCAAAGACGTCGCCAAAGTCGGCGAAGCGCTGGCCAAAGCCGAAGAACTGCTCTCGGCGATCTGAACCGCGGGAGCGAAGAAAAAGAAAGGAAAGGTGAATGAGATGAGTGATCAATTCGATCCGACCATGGAATTTGTGAACAATCATGACGACCCTTCGGCCACGATCCGTGCCGTCTACGACGCCCTGCGGGAACGGGGCTATGCCGCCGCCAACCAGATCGTCGGCTATCTGATCTCCGGCGATCCCAGCTACATTACGTCTTATAAGGACGCCCGCAATCTCATTCAGACCATTGAGCGAGACGACCTCATGGATATCTTCGTCCGCTATTATCTCGACAATGTCTGCGAATGATATGATCTACCGGCCCCTGGGTCAAACCGGCATGATGGTGAGCCCCATCGTTTTCGGCGCTTTGACCATCGGGCCGCTCCAGAAGAATCTGCCCCTCAAAGAGGGCGCCGCCGTGATCCGAGCCGCGCTGGAACTGGGCGTCAATTGGATCGACACCGCCGAGTGTTACGATACCTACCCCTATATCAGAGAGGCGCTCAAAGGCTGGAACGGGGAGGTCTATATCTCCTCCAAATCCTACGCCTACGAGAGGGAAGCCATGGCCAGGGCCTTTGACGACTGCCGCCGCGCTCTCGACCGGGACGTGCTCGATATCTTTCTCCTCCATGAGCAGGAGAGCCGCTATACCATCGA
>CACXDX010000102.1 GCA_902766525.1 uncultured Bacillota bacterium
ATACGGCTTTTTGAGCTTAAACGCGTATACACCAAGAGACTTCGACAACACTTCGTATCCTGACTCGGTTTCTCTGCTTTCCCCGCCTTCCCAACCTTTTCGGTCAGTGGCCTTTTGGGGATCGCTCCGCCTCACAGTTCCCTGGTAGAGCCCGGGATTTTCACCCGATTCCCGTGTTATCGTCCTATTGAATTTGTTTTTTCCTTTCTGCTGAAAAAACAGCGACTCAGAACAAGTTTTTTTATATCATCCGATCCGGTTTGTTATCAAACAAATTGAATTCCGATGACAGTTTGATTATATAACAAAATCCTTTCTTTGTCCATATATTATTCATCCGTAAAGTTTGATTATTTGTCGTTTGCCCCCACCCTCAGCTCTGTTTTGACAAATTAATTGATGAAAAAGCGAAAAAGAATAAACATTAATTGTGCACTGTTCGGGAAAAACGGGAACAGTCATTTTTCTTTGACTGTCCCCGTCCTTTATCATTCTTTCAAATTTCGATCAGCCCTTCATAGAGATGGCGGAAATATACTTCCGGCCGGTTTTGCCAAATTTCATCTTCATAATATAATTCCAGAGATAATTCATCGTCAAAACCGATGGCGTCTATGCCTTCGCGAAAATGAGCCCAGTCAAAAGAGCCTTCTCCGACGGGCAAATGATCGTCCCTGCCGCCGTCGTTGTCGTGGATATGAGTCATAAAGAGGCGATTTCCGATCTTTTTCAATTCTGTCAGCGGCTCAAGACCGGCGATATGGGCGTGGCCGGTATCAAAACAAATGCCGCAGCTGTCGTCACCGAACTCCGCCCGCAGTAAATCGACGATACCGATCAGCTCATCAAAGTCCGGCGTGATACTTTTGAGCGGGATACGCGGATCGTCCCATGGCTGATTGATCCCGTTTTCAAAAGAAACGCGCACGCCGAGCTCCTTCCCTCTTTTCACAAAGGGTCGCAGAAAGGCCACGTTTTTTTCAATGGATTCCCCGCGCAGATATTCATAATCCTCATTCACCGCGGAACCGGGATGGATCGTGTAATCGGTGATACCGAGATCGGCGGCAATATCCAATCCTTTCAGCAAGCGTTCGCTGATTTCCCGAAAATCCGTCCGACCGAAAAGACCGGGATAGATCATCGGGCCGTGGGCGTAACGCAGCGTAAAACCGTAGGAAAATAATTCTTTTTTAAATTCCGCCCCGGGGAAATCAGCGTCAAAGAGAAAGGGCGTTTCGTTAAAAGCCAGATTGACGCCGGAAAAAGGCGTTTCCTTAAGTAAATCCAAAAAGGCAAAAAAGCCTTTTGGCGTCTTCTCCCCGATACAGCGGATCATAATGGAATAACGCATGAATAAGGCTCCCTTTCACAGTTCGGCAAGGGCCTCCGCCAGGGAAGGCACATCATCAAAGATCCGGGCGGCGCCGGCTTCAAGCAGATCATCACCGATACCCCAGCCGTAGCTGACGCCGAAGATGCGGGGAACGCCGACTTCAGCGGCTTCGCGCACATCGCCGACGCTGTCCGTGATGAAGCAGAGATCATCCCCGCCTTTTTTTTGAAGCAGCGACAGAAAGGCGTCTTTTTTCCGTTTCGCTTCCTTCCAGCCGATGATCCCCGCAAAATCCGTCAGCTTTTCCGCCGCCATGCGCTCGCGAATGAATGCGGAATCATTGGAAGAAATGATATAAACGGCGTGCTTTTTCATGAGTGCTCCCAGCATTTCGACGACGCCGGGGAAAAGCGGTTCCTCCACCCGCTCGGTTTTCAGCGTCGCCTGAAATTCAAGGAGGATCTCTTCGAGGAGCTCCTCGGAAAGATCGTGCTCGGCGCAGAAATCATAATAATTGACGCGGCAGGCTTCCTTAACATCGTCGATCGTCTTAAACAGACCGATGCCGCGGCGATGAAAGATCGGCAGATAGTATTGGGTCTCCAGAGTAAGCGTATCGGCAAGGGTGCCGTCAAAATCAAAGCAGATGATTCCCATTATTCTCTCCTCAGTGGCTCGTCAGATTGAGTCCGACGATCCCGGCAATGATCAAAAAAAGGAAGACCATGCGCAAAACACTGACCGGTTCATGATAGACGACAACGCCCAAAACAACGGCGCCGACGGCGCCGATCCCGGTCCATACGGCGTAGGCCGTACCCACCGGCAGCACTTTGGCGGCGGTCTCGATCAGATAGACACTGCCGGCCATACAAAGCAGATTGAGGACGGAGGGCCAAAGCCGGGTAAATCCCTCGGTCAGCTTCATCGTTCCCGCCCAGGCAACCTCAAAAAGAGAAGCCGCAAAAAGCAAGACCCAGGCAACCGTCGTACTCACATCAAAACACTTCCTTTTCCTCGAAAACCGGGTAAATCCCGGCATATCCGCCGGGAAAGTCTTCGTTTAAATCTTAAATGCCGAGGCTTTATGAAAGCCGGGAAAAACTTTTCCATGCCGCAAAACAGCGGCTTCTTCCTTATCGGTAAAAATCCTTCACCGCCCGCTCGATCCTGCGGTCGGCATCCTTTTTCGCCATGGCATCCCGTTTGTCATAGAGCTTTTTCCCTTTTGCCAGCGCCAGCTCCACCTTGGCGATACCGCGGGTGAAATATACACGCAGCGGGATCAGGGTCAGACCTTTTTCCTTGATCTGAGCGTGGATCTTGCGGATCTCCTTTTTGTGGAGAAGGAGCTTCCGCTCGCGCTTGGGATCGGGATTGAAGCGGTTGCCGAAATCATAGGGACTGATGTGCATTTCATAGAGGATGCACTCCCCGTGATCGACGCGGGCAAAGGCGTCGTTGAGGTTGGCCTTGGCCTGACGCAGCGATTTCACTTCCGTCCCGGTGAGGGCGATCCCGGCTTCAAAGGTTTCCAATATTTCATATTCATGGCGCGCCTTACGGTTTGTCGCGACGGCTTTTACGCCATTTTTATCCTTTTTCTTCGCCATGAAGTTCACTCCTGTTCAATAAAAGATATAAAATCAAAATCGATCAAACGTTCTTCAACGTTGACCCGGCTGACCCGGATGCGCACCGCGTCGCCGAGACGAAAACAAACACGGCTCTTTTTCCCCAGCAGCGTTTTGGCGTAAGGATGGTATTCGTAATCATCTTTTTCCAAAGAAGAGAGATTGACGAGACCGTTGACGGTATTGGCCAGCTCCACAAAAAAGCCGTAAGCGGCAACGCCGGCGATCACGCCGTCGAATTCTTCATCGAGATGGGCAGCCATGTAAAGAGCCATCTTGGCGTCGAGGGCTTCTCTTTCCGCGTCTTCGGCGTTGACTTCACAAATACTGCTCTGACGGGCGGCATCTTCCAGCCGCCGCAGCAGGCGGCCTTCTTTTTCCCCTCTTAAGTCCCGGCTCATCCCGAGGGACGCTTTGACCACACGATGAACGCAGAGATCGGGATAGCGGCGGATCGGAGAAGTAAAATGACAATAACAATCGGAAGCCAGCCCGAAATGCCCCCGGTTTTCCGTGGAATAGACGGCGTGGCTCAGTGTACGCAGGATCAGCATTTCCAGCAAACCCCGTTCCGGACGGTCTTCGATCTTTTCCAAAAGCCGGCTGAAATGATAGGAACGGACATTCTCCCCGCGGCAGCCCAAACCGTAACCGAAAGGCGCGATCTGTTCCGCCAGTTCCAGAATTTTTTCATCGTCGGGGCGGTCGTGCACACGATAGATCAAAGGCAGATCCCGATAAAAACAGTGCGCGGCCACGGTTTCATTGGCGGCGATCATACATTCCTCGATCAGACCTTCGGCACGGCCGTGGTCGCGCTTGACGATATCAAGCACTTCCCCGTCATCGCCGATGACCGCTTTGGCTTCAGCGAAACAAAAGGTCAGAGCACCGCGGTTTTTCCGCTTTTTGCAGAGGATGGCTCTGAGCGCGTCCAGCTTAAAAAACAGATCGCATAACGCGCCGTACTTCTCTCTTTTTTCGCCGTCGCCGTCAAGAACGGCATTGACCTCCGTATAAGTCATGCGTTGAACGGAACGGATCACCGATTCGAAGATCTCATAATCGACGACACGCCCCTTTTGATCGATCTCCATCCGACAACTGAGGGTCAGACGATCCACCCCGGGACGAAGGCTGCAAATATCATCGGATAATGCTTCCGGGAGCATAGGTAAAACGCGATCGGGTAAATACACACCGGTGCCGCGGCGGTAGGCTTCACGGTCAAGAGGAGATCCGACCGCGACATAATGAGCCACATCGGCAATATGCACGCCGAGCAGAAAATGACCGTTTTCCTTCATCGTCAGGGAAACCGCATCGTCAAAATCGCGGGCGTCTTCACCGTCGATGGTGACGATACACTCCCCGCGCAGATCCACACGATCCTTTAAATCAGCTTCATCGGGTTCGCCGATCTTCGCCGCGGCGGCAAGCACTTCGGGAGGAAATGCTTCGGCCAAATGATAGCGGTGGATCACCTTTTCCATATCGATCCCGGGCCTGTTTTCACGGCCGATGATCTCCTTCACAGAACCTTTTAAGGGACCTCGGCGATCAAAGCGGGAAGAAATTTCACAAAGAACAACGTCGCCGTCGTTCGCGCCGCCGCAGCGGCTTTTCGGCACGGCAACGGTGCGGGAAATGCGTTTATCATCGGGATAGACCGTGCCCCCGAAAACCTCCTCCCGAAAGACACCGATGATCCTTTCATTGGCATGGGCGAGGATCCGCACAACTTCCGCTTCATCTTTGCCGTTGACGAAATGCTGCTCCCGAACGACTCTGGCGAGGACCATATCGTTATGAAGCGCGCCGTGAAGATCGTCGGCGGCGATAAAGAGATCGCTGTGCTCCCTATCGTCGGGAATGAGAAAAGCATAGCCGCCGCTTTTGCCTTCGATGCGGCCGCGCACCAGTCCCATATGATGGCAGAGACCGTAGCGTTTTTTGCGGCTGAGCAGGATCGTCCCTTCCCGTTCCAGCTCCCTTAATGCCTTGAAATAATCAGGGAGCTCCTCTTCACCGAGATGAAGAACAGCGGCAAGATCCTCCGCGCTGAGAGGCCGGTATTCCTTTTGCTCCATTTTTTGAAGGATCCGTTGACGCATTTTCTTCCTTACGATTCTTTCTTAATATGCAAAATGTAGCTTTTCGCCAAAGCGTCGTCGATCAGTTGATCGATATCGAGAGACTCTTCCATTTTCAAACAATCTTCCAATTTCGGACGGATTTTGGGATATTCCGGAAGGAAGATGGTGCAGCAATCCTCATAAGGGCGGATGGATATGTCAAAAGTGCCGATCTTCTGCGCGAGAGCAACGATCTCTTCCTTGTCAAAGCAGCACAGGGGCCGCAGCACCGGCATGCGGATCGCTTCGTTGATGGCATACATACTTTCCACCGTTTGGCTCGCCACCTGACCGACGGATTCCCCGCTGAAGATCACACTGGCGCCCCGGGTTTCGGCGACCTTCTCCGCGATGCGGTACATGAACCGACGGAGCATCGTAATGGTATATTCCTCTCTGCATTTTTCCCGAATAGCCATCTGAATATCGGTAAAATGGATCACATGCAGCTTGATCCCGGCATTGGCATAGCGGGTAAGCACTTCGGCGAGATCGATCACTTTTTCCTTGGCACGTTCACTGGTATAGGGGAAAGAATGGAAATGGATCATTTCCACTTTTACGCCGCGCTTCATCGCCATATAAGCGGCGACCGGGCTGTCGATGCCACCGGACAGCATGACCACACCTTTGCCGCCGGTCCCCACCGGCAAGCCGCCGGCCATCGGGATTTTTTCACCGTATACATAAATGCCCTCTCTGCGGACTTCAATATCGATCCTCGCTTCGGGATCGTGCACATCGACCCGATATTTTTTGCCCATGCGGGGCAAAATCATGCTCCCGGCGGTTTTACTGAGCTCCGGAGAAGTCAGGGGAAACGTCTTATCGCTGCGTCGGCTTTCGATTTTAAATGTGCCCCCCTGCGGCAGGGAAGAGCGGAGAACCTTTTCACACGCGTCGGCAATATCTTCAAGTTTTCCGTCGCGCGGACATTCGATAACCGGGCTCACGGAATACAACCCGAAAACATTTTTAAGCCGGGCCACGGTCTCCTCCAGGTCATGATCGAGAGGGACCCACAAACGCCCCCAGGTGCTCAAGATCTCCTTATCGGGGAGCGCGCGGCGAATATTATCTTCCAATTTGGAGATAAAGCTGCCTTTGTTTTTTCCTTTTAAGCCGAGTTCTCCGTAACGAAGCAGCAGTAATTGATACATTATTTTCTTCCTCTCATCATTTTGATCATTTGAACGCCGTCGCTGACGGCTTTGGCAACGACAGCCATATCTTCGGTTTTTATCTCTTCTCCGAAACTGAAACGGATCGACGCGTCGCGTTCGTCACGGTCAAGCCCCAGAGCAGACAGGGTTTCACTGGCCTTTTTGCCGTTGTTATGGCAGGCCGATCCCTGAGAAACATAGATGCCCTTTCCCTCCAGATAATGGAGCAGAACTTCACTTTTGCTGCCGGGAAAGCGCAGGTTCAAAATATGAGGTGCGCATTGATCGGGATCGCCGTTGATAAAATAGGCCACGTTTTCCTTTTCCAGATTTTCGATCAACGCCTTCTTGAGTTCCCTGAGATACGCATTCTTCTCCTCCCGATCATCAAGGCAGCGCTTTGCCGCCAGACCGAGACCGGCGATATAGGGAACGTTTTCCGTTCCGGCCCGCATACCCCTTTCCTGACCGCCGCCGTAAAGCAGCGGGAAAACGTTCAATCCTTTTCTGATATAAAGCGCGCCGACTCCCTTGGGTGCGCCGAATTTATGGCCGCTGAGGGTAAAAGTATCCACACCCGTTTTCCTGAGATCGATGGGGATCCGACCGTATCCCTGAACACCGTCGACGTGAAAAACACAGTCGGGACTGATCTCATGAACGACAGAGGCAATATCCTTTAAAGGGAAGACCGAACCGATTTCATTATTGACCATCATCACCGCGCAAAGCTGAGTGTCCGGCCGCACGGCTGCTTTCAACGCTTCAAGATCGAAACGGCCTTTGGCGTCGATGCCGATCTTCGAGACCTCAAATCCATGCTCCCGCTCCAAATAATCCATGACCCGCAAAACGGAAGGATGCTCCACGGCGCTGCAAATCAAATGGCGGCCGCGTTTGCGGCGGGATTCGGCGATCCCCCGCAAAACGGTATTATTCCCTTCCGAGCCGCAGGAGGTGAAATAGATCTCATCCTCGCTCACACCGAGACTGCGGCTGACGCTCCGCCGCGCGGCGCGAAGGATCTTTTCCGCTCGGATGCCGAGATCATATAAGGAGGATGGATTGCCGAAGCAATCTTCCATTGTCTCTTTTATATAAGCCGCCACTTCGGGATCGACCGGTGTCGTGGCGGAATGATCAAGATAAATCATCACTGTCTTTTCCTTTACATAAGAAACTGTCTGTTTTTTGGCCTCTTTTCACAAATGATAGTATATCATAAAATCAGTCAAGAGAAAAGGGCTGCCCGAAAAGGCAGCCCTTAAAAAATCTTTTTTTACATTTCGGATTTCAAAACCTCGATCGCTTTCTTTAACTGGTTATCCTTCTCGGGATCGAGGGAATAAATAACGGTGATATCATCGCTGTTCAATTCCTCGACAACGTCGGGTTCCACTCCGACCTCGTGAACTTTATGTTTATCGGGGCTGTAATACTCCGCGGTGGTGACTTTAAGACCGGCGCCGTCGGCCAGCCGATAAATGGTCTGGATCACGCCTTTGCCGTAGGTCGTTTCCCCGACGATCCGGGCGCGGCCGTTATCCTTCAAAGCACCGCTGAGGATTTCCGAAGCCGAAGCGCTGTAGCCGTTCACCAGCACGACCATGGGATAAGCATATGGATTGGATTCCTCGTCGTCAACAACGGTTTCACCCCTCTTTTCCTCGATCCAGAAGATATGATCTCCGGGCGTCAGAAAATCATCGGCAATATCGGTCACCGCCGTAACGCTGCCGCCGCCGTTGTTGCGCAAATCGAGAAGGATTCCGGAAATGTTGCCTTCCTTTTCCAGAGAAGCGATGGTATCCTCCAGTTCTTTGGGCGTCGTTTCGTTAAACGTCGAAATGGAAAGATAGGCGATGCCCTCAGAGCCTTCAAGGAATTGCCCTTCAACGGTGGGAATATTGATCTCTTCCCGATCCAGCTCAACGCTGATGGTTTCACCATTGCGCAAAACCTCGATGACAAAGTGACTTTCTTCGCCACGCTTTACCATCGCGGATATTTCATCGGCGTTCACACCGAGCATACTTTCGCCGTTGATGGTCATGATCTCATCTCCCGCCTGCAATCCGGCTTTAAAAGCGGGAGTATCCTTGATCGGCGCGAGAATGATCGTATAATCGGAATCTTCGGTATTGGCCAGATAGAAGCCGAGTCCCTCATAAGAACCGCTGAAATCCTCCATCATTTCACTGAAATCCTCGGCGCTGAGATAAAGAGAATAGGGATCATCCAGCTCTTCCACCATCCCGGCAATGGCGCCTTCGGCCTTTTCCGCGGAGGAAAGGGAATGAAGACTGTATCCGTCAAGAACCATCATCGTTCTGATCAAATTCCCGACATTGGCAATATTAAAGAAAAACATGGTGATCAAAATCAGAAAAGGAACGAGAAAGCCGACGACGATGCCGACAAACAATCCCTTACCGAATTTTCTGTCACTCAAACAAATCACTCCTTCTCTGCAGTATATGACCGTACCGCTCTCATCATACAAAAAATCTCCGCGGCCTTGACCGTACTTCTCCCGCCGAACAATCTTCTCCGGCATTGATCCTGTTTCTTCCGCCTCAAGTAAATTTGCGGCCTATGATCATTCCGTTCCCGTCAAAAAAAATCTCCGCGAAAAAAGCTCTTTTTGCGGAGATTTTTGCGTTTTTTCGCTTAAATTCGCGTCCTTTTATTGGGAGATATAACCCCACGGACTGACCGGACTGCCGTTAACACGCACTTCAAAGTGAAGATGATTCCCTGTACTGGCGCCTGTACTGCCGACGCCGCCGATGACCTGACCGCGTGATACGGTTTGACCGGCCACAACATTGATCGACGACATATGGCCGTAAAGCGTCACCAGATTACTGCCGTGGGCAATAATAACATTTTGCCCATAGCCGGTGGAAAGGTACTGCACACGGATAACGGTGCCGCTTTCCGCGGCGAGAATCGGCGTGCCCCCCGGCGCGGCGATATCAACGCCGGCATGGAGACGACGCACACCGGAAATGGGATGAATGCGATAACCGAAGTTGGAAGATACTCTTCCCTGAATTGCCAGAGGCCAACCGAAAACACCGCTGCCGGTATACGTGTAGGCGACATCCGTTGTGGAAAGAGAAGCATAATAAGAATTGATTTCCGAAGCGATGGAAGCGGATTGCTGTTCCATTTCTTCCAATTCGCTTTCCAGCGCGGCTTCTTCCGTTTCCAGTTGAGCCAGAAGAGCCTCTTTGGCATCAACCTGTTTCATATATTCCGCTTCTTCCGCTTTTTTCTTTTCCTGAAGAGCGAGGATCTCATTTCTTGTCGTTTCAAGCTCTTTGAGCTTTTCTTCCGCCAAAAGTTTGTTTTCCTGGATCGAGGTAATAATTGCCTGGTCCTGTTCGACGATTTTGGACAGGAAGATAAAACCGGAAATAAAATCTTCAATATTTTCGGAACTGAAAAGAACATCCAGATAGGAAACGTCACCGTTGCGGTAAATCGCACAAATACGCGTTCTCAATTCCGCCTGTGATGCATTTAAATCGGCAACGATCTTTTCATATTCCTTTTGCTGATTGGCGAGATTCTCCTCGGCAACGGCAAGATCGCTGACGATCTGGTCGATCTGAGCCTGAACCGCATCAAGATTGGCATTAATGGTATCAAGCTGAGCCTGAGCCGTATCCTGAGAATCCTGATTTTCTTTCAGCTCGGATTTCTTATCTTTGATTTGAGAATCGATATTTTCTTTTTTGTCCTTCAGCTCGTCCACATTGGCAGCGTATACCACACTGCCGATGCTGAAAATCATTATGATGATCAGGACGAAACAGAGAAGCACATTTGTTGTCGGTTTTTTCATAAATCAACACATTCCTTCCGAAGAGAGGTTACATTTTCTTTTTACGTTCCTTCAGATAGACATTGAGCGAAAGCAGCGAACCGGCAGAGCCCAAAAGGACACCGAAGATCAACATACCGGCAAAGAGATAATAAAACTCGCGATTGATGCGAATAAGACTCATGAAGACCAGTGTTGAACTGAACTGATCGAAGAACAGGGAATAGGCTCCGTAGAGCAACCCCACCGCAATGGCGCCGCCGATCAGCCCCATAACGATACCGGCGATACAGAAGGGCCAGCGAATATACCAATTGGAAGCGCCGACATAGCGCATGATGATGATCTCCGATTTACGGCTGGCCACCGTCACCTTAATATTAAAGGCAACAATAACAATGGAGGCGATAATCAGGAAAATAATCAGGGCGATACCGAAATAGCGCACCCACTTCAACATCCGGAAAAGATTATCCACGGTATCGTCACCGTATTGTGCCTCGGCTACCCCGCTCAGGGCCTCGACCTTTTCGGCGATGGGAGCGACGTCATCGGCACTTGCCGCCGTCACCATATAGGAATCGGGCAGCGGGTTCCGTCCCAGACTGGAAAGGAGTGTTTCCGGTGTTTCCTCAAGCTGCTCGGCCATATTGGCCAAAGCTTCTTCTTTGGAAATAAAGGTTACGCTTTCCACACCCTCAATGGCTTGGATCTCTCCGACGAGATCGGCCGCGGCGCCGGGATCGAGACCTTCCTCAAGAAAAGCTTGAATTTCAACGGTAGATTCAATATCGTTGGCAAATTTATTGATATTAAGAACGAGGATACTGAAAACGCCGCAAACAAAAAGGGTCAGCGCAATCGTCGCCACGGAAGCGATGGTCATTAAAATATTACGGCGCAGAGACTGGGAGGCTTCTACAAAGAAGCGGCTAAACGAGCGTAACTTCATCATAGCCTCCTTCCTCGCGGTCATAAACGATCTTGCCCTCATGGAGCATAATGACGCGTTTTTTCATTTCATCGACAATATCCTGAGCATGTGTGGCCATGACCACCGTTGTTCCCTTCTCGTTGATGAGCTGAAGAACATCCATCAGTTCCCTGGCATTCTGAGGGTCCAGGTTTCCGGTGGGCTCATCCGCGATGAGAATCGCGGGACGATTGACGAGAGCTCTGGCGATGGCGACACGCTGCTGTTCGCCGCCGGAAAGTTCCGAAGGAAAACTGTCGGCTTTGTCGGCGAGACCGACAACTTCCAAAATTTCAGGCACGCGTTTTTTGATATCTTTACGTTTACATTCCGTCACTTCCATGGCATAAGCCACATTGGCGAAAACGGTTTTCTTCGGCAGCAAACGATAATCCTGAAAAACAAGACCCATCGAACGGCGATGACGCAACAGATCGCGACGTTTTATCTTTCTTAAATTACGGCCGTTGACGATGATTTTACCGTCCGTGGCAATTTCTTCCCGAAACAAAAGCCGAATCAGCGTACTTTTGCCGGCGCCGCTCGCGCCGCACAGGAAAACAAATTCACCGGCCTCAATTTCCATGGAAATGTTATCCAGGGCGAGTTGTCCGTTATCATATTTTTTGGACACACCCCTAAGGCTGATCATTTTCACACATCCTCCTAATAACATGGTTTCTTTTTCGATTCACCGATAAATACTTTCTTATTCGAAAACTGACGTGTTCGCTAATAAAGAAAACACTCCCTTATTATATTAGCATGGTGAACCATAGTAATTATAACACAAGAAAAACGGATTTCCCAAGGAAAAACATGGATTTTCATTAAAAATACGCCCTTTTCCGCGAAAAGTAACGCCATACGACAGCAAATTCACTTTTCGTTCACAAAAAATCCATTTATATCGGTTTCCCTTGACTTTTCGTCGGGAAAAGCATATCATTTTTATAGAAAAGAACAGATGGAGGAAAAAGTAACTTTTTATGAAATTTTTAGCGCTGTACGCCAGTCCCCATCAAAGCCGAAGCAATTCCGGCTATCTCCTCGATATCATCATTGATGAGATATTGAAAAGCAATGATCATTCCGTCAGCAAATGTGATTTGACACATATGCAAATCGGAGCCTGCATCAATTGCGGTGTTTGCCGGCGTCCCGATCGCAGCGGCTGTTTCCAAAAGGATGATATGGTACCCATCGCCGAGGCGATCGCCGAAGCCGATTATATTTTTATGGCTTCACCTCTCTATTGGTGGAATATCAGCGCCCATCTGAAATGCTGTATCGATCGCTTTTACGGTATTCCCTTCGAGCATTTTAAAGGGAAAACAATCCATCTCGTCATGACGGGAGAATCCCGCACCGATAACGAGGGCTACGATATTGTCAAACGTTCTTTGTCTGCCGTCTGCAATTATATCGGCGCGCACTTTGAATATTTCTTCGCAGGCGCTTCGGTGAATACGATCCCGGCCTGGAATAACGACGCCCTTATCGCCGAAGCAAAGGCCATCGGCCGCAACTTCAACCGTTTCTGAGGAAGGTTCATCATGATCTGTAAACATTGCGGCTACGATGTACCCAAGGGCATCCGGTTCTGCACCAACTGCGGGGAACCGATGCCGAGAGAAACGGGTGAAACGCCGAAAGAAAAAGAAAAAATCACAGAAGACGACAATATCACCAAAAAGGAATTCATTGCCCACTATGTACCCCATTCAGCACGTTTGGCGCTCCATACCGGAGCAATTCTGTCCTACCTTTATTCTTTGCTTTATCTCGTTATCGTCGTGATGTCCGTTTCCCTTGACGGAATCACCGGCCGCAATATGCTGTTTCTTGCGGTCATCATCGCTTTAACTTTGCTGACTGTCGGATTCCAGGTCAAAAAGAGTGTCGTCTGCGCCGTTACCGTCACCTTGGTAGCCGTCATTTTCACGATCTACTGCATCGCCGTTTTTCACGAAGTCACCGTTATTTGGGTCTGCGCCGGCGGATTCGCGATTTTCGGCACAACAAAAATCAAAGGCCTTTGGGATGCTTATCAACGAAGCCACCGGCTGCCTCGAAAGATAGATTAAAAAAGAGTCTGCATAAGCAGACTCTTTTTTTTATATCTCACTGTCAACCGTCATTTTCAAATAGCCGAAGATGAATTCATCCAGCTCCCCATCCATCACGGCATCCACATTGCCCACTTCCACAGAGGTGCGGTGATCCTTTACCATTTTATAGGGAGCGAAAACATAGGAGCGGATCTGACTCCCCCAGCCGATCTCCTGATGTTCGCCGCGGATACCCTGCATTTCATCTTCCTGCTGCTGACGCTGGCGATCCAGAAGCTTGGCCTTTAATAGTTTCAGCGCTTTTTCCAAATTGGCATGCTGTGAACGTTCATCCTGGCAGGTCACAACGATACCCGTTTCGTAATGAGTGAGACGGATGGCGCTGTCGGTTTTATTGATGTGCTGGCCGCCGGCACCGCTGGAACGGAAAGTATCCTTCCGGTATTCATCTTCTTTCAGTTCAATTTCGTCATCAAACTCCACCTGGGGAATGACATCCAGCGAAGCAAAGGAGGTATGACGGCGCTTCGCCGCGTCAAAAGGCGAGATGCGCACAAGGCGGTGAACACCTTTTTCGGCTTTGAGATAGCCATAGGCATTGACGCCTTCCACACCGAAGGTAACACTTTTTGTCCCGGCTTCTTCGCCGGGAAGCATATCAATCACTTCCACCTTAAAACCGTGTTTTTCACAATAGCGGGTATACATGCGGTAGAGCATGCCGGCCCAGTCCTGGGCTTCCACACCGCCGCTGCCGGCATGGATCGAAAGAATGGCGTTATGTCCGTCATATTTTCCGCTCAAAAGAGTTTCCAACTCCAAAGTATCCACTGCTTTTTCACAGGAAGCGCACTGAGCGGAGAGTTCCTCTTCCAAATCCTCGTCGTTTTCATCCACGGCCATTTCCCAATAAGTCTCCAGATCTTCAAACTCCGTCTCGACTTTCAGGAAATTTTCTTCTTTGTTTTTTAATGCCGTCGTTTCTCTGAGCACCGCCTGAGCAGCGTCACGATCATCCCAGAAATCGGGAGCGGCGGCTTTTTCCTCCAGGACTTCAATCTTTTCTCTCAGACCCGGTAAGTCAAAGTGCATCCCTCAGATCTGCCAACCTGCGTTTCATTTCGGAAAGATTCTGCTTTAAATCCATCAGCATGCGATCACCCCTTAATTTTGCTGCCTTCCGCAGCATTTTTTGTATTTTTTGCCGCTGCCGCAGGGACAGGGGTCATTACGACCGACCGTCTTTTCCTTGCGCACCGGTTTTTTAACGTTGTTTTCACCATTGTCATCGCGATTGACGCGAATATTTTTCACCGTCGGCGACGCGGGTTGTTCTTCCACGCGCACGCGCATCACAAAGCGAACGACGTCACGGCGAATATCATCGATCATTTGCTGGAACATATCGTAAGCGGCATATTTATATTCCACCAGAGGATTTTTCTGACCGATAGCCTGAAGACCGATACCGGTTCTCAGTTGATCCATGGCATCGAGATGATCCATCCATTGACGATCGATGATGCGAAGAAGGCCGTAACGGGCGAGATTTTCCAGATTGTCCGCGCCAAGTTCTTCTTCTCTGGCGGCAAAAGCAGCCCGGGCTTCATCCCGTAAATGTTCCCGCAATTCTTCTCCGCTCAGTTTCTGCCAATCTTCAACCGTTTCACTGTTGTTGGGAATGAAGAGCGGAGACTCTTCTTTCAAATGAGCAAGATCCCACTCTTCGATCTGAGGAGAACCGCCGCTGATCTCATTCACCGCCGAATCGACAACCTGATCGATCATTTCCAGAACGTTTTCGCGGATGTTTTCACCGGTCAGCACCTTGCGCCGTTCACCGTAGATTACTTCACGCTGCTGATTCATAACGTCATCATAATCGAGAACATTCTTTCTTGTTTCAAAATTGCTGTTTTCCACCCGTTTCTGGGCATTTTCAATGGTTTTTGAAACCATTTTGGAATCGATCGGCATGGAATCGTCCATCCCGAATCGGTCCATCATCGCCGCCATATTATCTCCGCCGAAGACGCGGATCAGATCATCTTCCATGGAAAGATAGAAACGGCTCATGCCGGGATCGCCCTGACGGCCGGAACGACCGCGCAGCTGATTATCGATACGACGGCTTTCATGCCGTTCGGTACCGATAACGTACAGACCGCCGACAGCGACAACTTTCGCTTTTTCTTCGTTGCATTGCGCCTCATATTTCGCCAAAAGCGATTCATAATCAGCGTCCTTTTTCTTTTCAAGCAGCGTTTTGTATTCCGCTTTGGCCAAAGCTTCGGGATTGCCGCCAAGCAGAATATCGGTACCGCGGCCCGCCATATTCGTCGCGATGGTCACGGCGCCGAAACGTCCGGCCTGAGAAATGATCTCCGCTTCCTGCTCATGAAATTTGGCATTTAAAACATTATGGCGAATGCCGTATTTCTTCAGCGCCCGGCTTAAAACTTCGGATTTTTCAATCGAAACCGTACCGACAAGAACGGGACGACCGATCTCATGAGCATTTTTGATATCTTCAATGATGGCGTTGATCTTACCGTTGACCGTACGATAGATCACATCCGCCTCGTCGCTGCGGATCATATCTTTGTTGGTCGGCACTTCCACAACATCCATTTGATAGATCTTGGTGAATTCTCCCTCTTCGGTCTTGGCCGTACCGGTCATACCGGAAAGCTTCTCATACATACGAAAATAGTTCTGGAATGTGATCGTCGCCAAAGTCTGGCTTTCTCTCTCGATTTTGACCTTTTCCTTTGCCTCCAGCGCCTGATGCAGCCCGTCACTGTAGCGGCGGCCAAACATCAAACGTCCGGTAAATTCATCGACAATGATCACTTCGCCGTCTTTGACGACATAATCGCGATCGCGCTTGAAGATGGCTTTGGCCCGAACGGCATTGGTGATAAGATGACTCCATTCATTATTTTCGTCATCATAGAGGTTTCCTATACCGAGCTGCGCTTCGACTTTGGCAATACCGGCCTCATTCAATGCGGCGCTCTTGGTCTTTTCCTCGACCATATAATCTTCGCCTTCTCTGAGCCGGGAAACGATTTTGGCGGCGGTATAATAATTTTCCGTCGGTTTTTCCGCCTGACCGGAAATGATCAGCGGCGTTCTCGCTTCATCGATGAGAATACTGTCCACCTCGTCTATGATGGCAAAATAAAGGTCCCGCTGCACCATGGCACTTTCACGCACGGCCATATTATCTCTGAGGTAGTCAAAACCGAATTCGTTATTGGTACCGTAAGTGATATCCGCGTTATAAGCCGCTTTCTTTTCCTCATATTCCAACCCGTGAACATTCAGACCGACGGTTAAGCCGAGAAAACGAAAGATTTGCCCCATCCATTCGCTGTCGCGGGTCGCCAGATAATCGTTGACGGTAATGATGTGGACACCTCTGCCGGCAATGGCGTTGAGATAAGCGGGCAGTGTTGCTACGAGCGTTTTCCCTTCACCGGTTTTCATTTCGGAAATGCGTCCGTCATGCAGAACCATGCCGCCGATAAGCTGCACATCAAAGTGACGCATTTTCAGCACTCTCTTTGAGGCCTCGCGCACAACGGCAAAAGCTTCCGGCAGCAGATCATCAAGGCTTTCCCCTTTCGCGAAACGGTCCTTGAATTCCGCCGTTTTGGCGACAAGGGCTTCATCGGAAAGAACGCTGATTTCCGGCTCTTCGGCATTGATCAGCTCCACCTTCTGATAATATTTTTTTATATCCTTGGCATTGTCATCAAACAAATTTTTCAGCGCTTTAAACATAATAACTTAAAAAAGATCCCTCCAATTCTTTGAGCTGTTGTTTTCCGATCTTTTCCGTATCCGATTTCTTTTCGTATTATGTTATTATACCACATTTTGGCATAAAAAGGGCTGTCTCAATTATTTTTTTTGAGACAGCCCCGTGTATCATTAAACTCGGATCGTTCCAAAGGGTCTTCGTTCAATTTATTTCTCCGGTACGATCAAACCGTATTTTTCATCATTACGCAGATAGACAACGTTGATTTCCTCATCATTTTCGCTGTTGGCAAAAACGAAGAAAGTATGACCCAGCATATTCATTTGCATGATGGCTTCATCCACCGTCATCGGCTTAACATTGAAGTGCTTCGTGCGGACGAGTTCGTCTTCCTTCGGTTCCGGCGTTTCCAACACAGCGACATCCGCCAGTTTTTCTCTGTCTTTCTTTGTTTTGCGTTGCAGTTTTTCTTTATATTTGACAAGCTGTTTTTCCAGTTTGTCAACGACAATATCGATGGCCGCATAAGCGTCCTGAGCATATACTTCGGCGCGGAGCAGATAACCCTTGACCGTCATGGTCACTTCTGCTTTTTGTTTGCTTTTTCTGTCAACCAGCGTCACCATGACTTTATCGATTTCCATGATGCGTTCCAGACGAGAAAGCTTCTTTTCGGCATGTTCCTTCAGGGCGGGGGTTACCTCAAAGTTTTTTCCTTTAAAATTGATGTTCATAAAACCACTCCTTCCTTATGCCAGAGGTGTTGTTGTATTTATATTAATTCTATCATTTCCGGAAAATCCCTTGTTTTTTTCTGATTTTTCTTCTTGATAAAAAAAGATTTTTCAAAAAATCTTTCTTCGCCGTTCAGAACCATCTTTCAAAAACGGTTTTCCGGTCGATACAGATTTAATCAGCGGCAGAAACTTTCAATATAGTTGTCCACGCAGTGAGCAATGATCTTCTCCGCCTTTTTATGGTCATAAACCCCTTCCACTTTAACGGTTTTATCACTCTCCAGATTTTTATAGACGGAGAAAAAATGAATCATCATTTCATAGATATGCGACGGCAGCTCGTCAATATCATGATAACCGTTGTACATCGGATCGGCAAAAGGAACGGCAATGATCTTTTCATCAAGACGACCGTTATCTTCCATCATAATAACGCCGATGGGATAACAGCGCACCAGTGTCAAAGGACGGATGGTCTCACTGCAAACGAGGAGCACATCAAGGGGGTCACCGTCGTCGGCATATGTTCTGGGAATAAATCCGTAATTTGCCGGATAATGGGTAGATGTATGCAGAATACGGTCAAGGATCAATGCACCGGATTCCTTATCCAATTCATACTTGGATTTTGTTCCCTGTTCGATCTCGATCACAGCAAGAAAGTCGGTGGGTTTCACCCGTTGCGGGCGAATATCGTGCCAAAGATTGGACATTTTTCTTCTCCTTGTTTTCAAAATAAGATTACATTAACATGTGGAGACAATATACCATATTTGTTCTTTCCCCGCAAGCCGAATTATGGAAAAACTTATTTTCTTTTGTGGATAATGTGAATAAAAATGTTCAAAACCTGCTCAGAGCATTCTTCTTTTCCACAGAATACCCAAAAATAAACGATGATCCAAGGAAATCCAACATTTTTTGAATTTTATCCTCAATCTTATTTCAGCGAACTTTTCCCGCGGTAACGGCGGCAATGGCCGCCCGCTTCGCACCGGCCTTCTTCAAAACGGCAACGCACTCTCCGGCCGTGGCGCCGGTGGTCACGACATCATCAACGAGGAGAACACGACGGCCTTCCGCTTTTTCCCGATCCATCACCTCAAAAGCTCCTCTCATATTATCGCATCGACGACGATAGTTGAGTGTTGTTTGACTCGGCGTATCGATCACCCTTTCAAGCAGCGGTTCATAAGGAAGAGACATTCCTTCGGCAATCGCCCTGGCCAGTTCTTCGCTTTGATTGAACCCCCGCTCCCGCAGGCGGCGGCGGTGAAGCGGAACGGCTGTTACCACATCGAAACCGGTATCGATTTCACTATAGCGGAAAAACAATTTCACCAGCGTCGGAAGGAGATCACGCCGATTATTATATTTCAGTTTCCTCACGAGAATTCCTCCGATGCCGTCATACGGTACGCCGACAAACAGACCGTTTTTCAAAAAACGACCTTCCGCCCCAAAACAGCCGGGACACTGACGAAACTCCGCTCCGTAAAAACGCCCGCAGCGAGCACAAAAAGAAACTTTTTCCCGAGCTTCCAGCAATTCTTCATAGCAAACACCGCAAAGCCCCGGGTGCTCCTCTTCGCTCCTTCCGCCGCAAACCACGCATCGTGTCGTCGGCCAAAGCCAGCCTTTGATCCGATCCGAAAATCTCATGATCTCACCTCTGCTTCCGTGATCCGCTTTTTCTTCTTCTTGCGAGGGAAAAAGAGAATATCTTTCCACTCTTCGGCTTTTACTTCTCTGACCTCTGCGGAACGCCAAAGATAATCGGGATACGGATATACCGTCAGCACATCATTTTCATCGGTTTTCGCAAGCAGCCTTTCAACATAATCGGACAATTCGGGGTCTTCACCGATCAAACTGCGAAAACAGACGGCATTATCCTCTTCTTTAAGGAACAGATGTAAACAGGAACCGATAAAATCATCCTTTAAATAACCGCAAAAGGGACTCGCCAGAAAGTCTGCGCAGAGTTTCGCCGCTTCTTTTCCTCCGATATTGGCCGCCGTCAGCAGCGCAGCACGAATCAACAGCGGTTTTTCCCGCTGAAACAGGCAGCGCCGCGATGCTTGAAGCGAAGCCTTCCGGGGATGATGATTGAGAACGGAAAACGCTCTCAGCTGCCACTCTCTTTCTTCTTTATCATCGAGAATGATTCTCTCCGCTGCAGCAAGCACAGCTTCATCGGCAACTCTTTCCGCCGTCAGAAAAGCTTTGGAACGCGCGAGATATCGCTTTTCATCCAACAGCACCTGACATAAAAAGGCACTGTCTGTTGCGGACAGCGCCCCTTTTGATATTTCATTCATCCGATCCTGTAATGGACGATCCATCATTTTATTTCGGTTCCTCCAGCGTTTTATGGCGAATCCACTGTCCGCCTTCCCGATCCACGACCAGAATATCCACCTGTCCGCCTACGGTTTTGGGCCGCAGCTCAAAGCGCATGGTAGCAATGGTCGTCTTTACGGCATAATCAGCGAAATCAACGGCGTCCTGCAGCGTAAAAACGTTGATTCCCAAGGGAAAATCCGGTAAATTCACATTGTCGCCCCGCGGCGTTTTCATTGATACCGGGGAAAAAAGACGGGCAAGAATGTCCCCCTCGCCGTCCCAAACCATCTGACGAGCGGAACGGTCTTCGATGATCTCCTGTTTCGGCACGATACGCCAAAAACAGAATGCGGCGGGTTCCGCATCACGATCAAAACCGCAAATATGGAAAATCGTCGAAGGGATCTTCGGCAGGGAGCGTACATATTCCGTCAACAGAGATGGCATCGCGACAAGAGGTGTTTGTTCCGAAATTTTTTCCTTTAAAAACCGATCCAAAAAGAAGCTGACACTGCCGGCTTCAATGGCCATTTCCCCGCAAAAGGAGATCCCGGCACCGTTGGGCGCGAGAAAAAGCTTGTTATAAGTATCCGAGTAATGGCTGATACCGCCGGTAAGCGGTTTTTGCGGAGCTTCCCCTTTATGTTGGACATGCATACTGACACGACTGTCCGCCGCCATAACAAAGCCTTCGGCCGTTTTTATACTGATAATCAGTGACATAACTTCTCCTTTATGAAAAAGCCTCTTTCAACTAACCGAGAACGGAAAAATTCACAGCAATTCCCACTCCGCCAAAGTCAAACGCCATAAGATCCGCCCTTTTTCGCCGGAAACCTTGACCAAACCGCCGCGATGACAGGTTTTGATCGCCGGAATATTTTGCTCATCACAGACGGCGCTGACCCGACTGCGACCGATCATCCCGAAAAGAGCAAAGAGACCCAGAACCAACGCCTCACCGCCGTAACCGAGGTCGCGTTCGGCAGGAATAATTTCAACAGTCAGATTCTCCTCGGGACAAAGCACCACGCCGATTACTTCATGTGTTGCTTTCTTTACCACGGCGAAGCAGCCTTCCCGATCACCGCAGTCAAAAACGGCGGCGGAAAGCGAACAATCACGAACAATGTCACGTTTGCTCAGCGAACGGAGAATAATTGCGTCGGTTTCCAATGAGATCATCAGGATAGGGGCTCCTTCGTAAAAATCGCGCTGATGAACGAAATCTGTTTCGGTAAACGATCGCCGCTCCATTCCAATTCAAAGCCGAGAAGTTCCTCGGTGGTGCGAGCCACATCAAAACCGAAGCTTTCCAGGGAGGAGCGCATCTGCTCCGGATGACGGCAGGGCTGCCCTTTGAGACGAGCGCAATATTCGCAAAGATAACAGCGACCGCCGTAAAAAGCCAGTGCACCGGGGCTTCTCTCTTCCAAAGCCAAAATAACCGGATCGATGAAACGGCGGCAATCTTTGGTGATCATTTCCGCCATTTCTCCGATGGTAACGGGATCGATGATCAAATCACGAACCGCGGGATTGACGGTAGCCCGTACACCGATGATATACACATAACGAAAACTTTTCAGTGTTTCGGAGGGATCAAAATCAAACGGAGGACAGCACCAAAGATTTTGATAACGCGGACACTGTTTGCAATATTCAATAAATTGAGCGGGATCACGATAATCACGGCAGTACTCCGACGCCGGGATCATCACCGTTTTGATTTCCGGTTGATAAAGCATTTCTTTACTCCCTGAATCGCGTAAAAATCTTCGTATTTATCATACATCATTTATCTTTTTTTTTCAAGCGTGACCAATATAAATCGAGCCCATTTTTAAACGAGAGAACATATCCGATCTTTTTTTGACCATGCAAAAAAATTATTCTTCGGGATGGCGCTCCAGCCACCGGATGATATCGGCGCTTTCATAAAGGGGCGCATCATCAACGAACAAGCAGGGAACCTGCTCTTTTCCTCCGACTTTGATCAATCTCCGGCGGGAAGCAGGGTCTTTGTGAATATCACAAAATGAAATATCTTTTCTCCCCGATTCTTCAATATAACGAATTACCCTTCGGCAAAAGGGACAACCGTCAAATTTATATAATTCAAGTTTCATCACATTCTCCTTTTTTTATCATAAGAAAACCCCTTCCCGGAATGAAGAAGGGGTTTTTCCCGTAAAAATGTTTTTTATTCTTCTTTACCGTTAAGCGATTTCCAAACGACAGCGGCCAGCGCGGCGCCGATAAAAGGTGCAACGATAAAGATCCAGAGGCAGGCGAGGGGATCAACATTACCGCTGCAGGCAGCCATAATGGCGGGACCGATGCTCCTGGCGGGATTGACGGAGGTTCCGGTGAGACCGATGCCGAGAATATGAACAAAGGTCAGGGTAAGACCGATGATCAAACCGCCGAAGGAACCGTGTCCGGCTTTTTTTGAAGTTACACCGAGAATGGTCATAACAAAGATAAACGTCAGAATGATCTCAACAAGGAGACCCGCACCGATACTGCCGTTGACGCCGGCGAGGCCGTTGCTGCCGAAACCGCCGGTCATATCGGTAACACCGCCGAGAGTGAAAACCGCAAAGAGCAAAAGAGCCGCACAAAATCCGCCGAGGACCTGGGCGATAACGTAACCGATAAAATCTTTGGAGCTCATACCGTCGTTCATCAAAACACCGAGAGAAACGGCGGGATTGATATGACAGCCGGAAATGTTGCCGATACAGTAAGCGCAGGCGACGATGGAGAGACCGAAGGCCAACGCCGTCAGCAGATAGCCGACGCCGTTGACGGCGTCACAACCGACGAGCATCGCCGTACCGCAACCCATAAAGGTGAGCACAGCCGTACCGATAAATTCAGCAATGTACTTTTTCATTCTTCACACTTTCCTTTCTTTTTTATGTCTTTACAAAAATTGTCGGACAACTTTATAAAAATTGTCCGACAATAATTTTTGCTTAGCGTTATCGTTTAGCGGACTTTCTTTTCGAAATAGGCCTGAGGATGAGCGCAGACGGGACATACCTTCGGCGCTTTTTTGCCGACGAATTCATGACCGCAGTTTCTGCAGATCCAGGTCACTTCTTCTTCGGCGACGAAGACGGTTTCTTCTTCGACAGCGGCAAGAAGTCTCTTATATCTGGCTTCATGGTTCTTTTCGATGGCGGCAACACCTTCAAAGAGAGCGGCAAGATCATTAAATCCTTCTTCTCTGGCTTCTTTGGCCATACGAGGATACATTTCGGTCCATTCGCCGTTTTCACCGTTGGCGGCCGCGGTCAGATTGTCGATGGTGGAACCGATGCCTTCCAATTGTTTGAACCAGATTTTGGCATGTTCTTTTTCATTGTTGGCGGTTTCTTCAAAAATCGCGGCGATTTCTTCAAAACCTTCTTTTTTCGCTTTGGAAGCAAAATAGGTGTACTTATTTCTCGCCTGGGATTCCCCGGCAAAAGCTTCCATCAAATTGGCTTCTGTTTTTGTTCCGGCATATTTGCTCATTTCATTACCTCCTAAAAATCGGTATTTATTTGCGCTCCGAAGAACGCGCATTTCCTTACGATTTTAATTATAGCAGAGAAACGCTTCGCTGTCACGGAGAAAATCCAAAAAAATTAATTTTTTCCTACGGAAGGTCAAGATTGTCCATCGGCGGATCCGGGAAGATTATGGCCCGTAAATACGGCATACCCGTCATGGATATCAAAAACACTGTAAGCACCCTGAGCAAAGGAAAAACGCCAAAAAGCATCTTTCTCGAGATCCAGCAACAGCATGACCAACTGACGCAACACCGCATGATGAGAGACGATCAGAACGTTTTCTCCACGAAAGGAAAGAAATTCTTCCCGGTAAAACGCCGAGACTCTTTGAGCCATGTCCGCAAAGCTTTCTCCGCCCGGCGGACGTGTCCGCATCCAATCATCACACCATTTTTGATAGAGGGGCTCCTTTTCCAGCTCCTGCCAGCTTTTCCCTTCCCATTCGCCGAAGGCGACCTCGCTGAGGCGTTCATCCGTTATCAGATTCTTCTCATCTTCACCGAGAATCAATTTTGCCGTTTTCACGGCGCGGCTGAGCGGGCTGACCCAAACAGCGTCAAAGGGAATATCCGCCAAGGGAGCACGCAGTGATCTCGCCTGTTTCTCTCCGACGGCGGTAAGAGCACAATCGGTGCTGCCGTAATAGACTTTTTTTTGATTGAGCACCGTCTCCCCGTGGCGCAGCAGATAGAGCTTCATTTTTTTCACCCCTTGATCTTCTGCGGAATGCCGCAGGTTACAAAAAAGACTTCATCGGCGGCACGACCCAGTGCCTGATTGACTCTGCCCAAAGCATCCCGATAAAAACGGGAAATCGGGTATTCCGGCACGAGACCGAGACCGACTTCGTTGGTGACAAGAACGAGATCACACTGTAACTTGGGAAAAGCGGCGATCATTTGCTCCACCTCATCAACGAGGACTTTTTCCGCCCGGAACATATCCTCGAGAGGAATATCCGCCTGCTGCATGGCGGGAATATCGAAGATGATATTGGTCGACATGATCGTCACACAGTCCAGCAGAATGGCGTCGTAATCCCGGGAACGATCCGGCAGAACGGCGCCGAGACCGCGGTATTGTTCCAGCGTATCCCAATCATCGGGCCGGCGTTCACGATGGCGGCGAATACGGTCTTTCATCTCATCGTCAATGGCTTTGGCCGTGGCGATATAGAGAATTTTATCTCCTTTTTCTTTAACAAGCTCTTCAGCAAAAGTGCTTTTGCCGCTGCGGGCTCCGCCGGTAACCAGCGTGACTTTACTCATCTTCATCCTCCCGAATATCCACAAACTCGGAATTGTCAATGGTCGCTTCGGCGAAAGTGGCCATGGAATTGAT
>CACXDX010000103.1 GCA_902766525.1 uncultured Bacillota bacterium
AAGATGAGCCGCGCGGGCTATTCCATCATCATCATTACGCACAAGCTCAATGAGGTGCTGGAGATCAGCGACCGCGTGACGATCCTCAGAAAAGGGAAATCCATCGGAACCGTTGTGACGGCGGAAACCAACGCGACGGAGCTGACCAATATGATGGTCGGCCGCGCCGTGGAGCTTTCCATCGACCGCCCCGAATATGAAAACAGCGAATCCATTATGGAGATCAAAAACCTCACGATCTTAAACGATGAGGGTGTTGAGGCGATCCGCGATATCTCCTTTGATATCCGCAGCGGCGAGATCCTCGGCGTGGCCGGTGTTGCCGGCTGCGGCCAGAAGGAGCTCTGCGAAGCCTTGGCGGGACTGATCCCCATCCAATCCGGTTCGATCTTATATAAGGGAGAGCATATTGAAGGAAGTTCTCCCCAGGAGATCATCAAACGCGGCATCAGTATGAGCTTCATCCCCGAGGACCGTCTCGGCATGGGGCTTGCCGCCTCCCTCAGTATCACCGACAATATGATACTGAAAACCTATAAAGAGAGCAAAGGCCCTCTCGTGGACAGAAAAAAAGCCAGGCAGACGGCGGAAAAGGTCATTAGCGATCTCGACGTTGTGACGCCCGGTCCCGATACGCCGGTGCGCCAGCTTTCCGGCGGTAATGTCCAGAAGGTCCTTTTGGGTCGTGAGATCGACGCCGATCCCACGGTCATCATTACCGCGTATGCCGTTCGCGGTCTTGATATCAATTCGTCCTACGTCATTTACGATACCCTCAACGATCAGAAGGCCAAAGGTGTCGGTGTGCTCTTCGTCGGGGAAGACCTCGACGTGATGCTGGAGCTCTGCGATAAGATCATGGTGCTCTGTCACGGCAAGGTGACCGGGATCGTCAACGCCAAAGATGTGGACAAGGCCTATCTCGGTCTGCTGATGACCGACGCGCTCTCCGAAAAGAAAGAAGAAGAGCAGGAATACGAAGCCCTCGATCACGTCGATATCAAAATCGATTTTGACGCCGAGCGGGCGAAAAAAAATGAAAAACAGCAGAAGACGAAGGGGGAGCCGTTTTTCCATATTTCCAAGCGGGATCCGCTGAATACCTGGCAGAGCTGTCTCTTCTATCTCGCCGCGGTACTGATCTCGCTGGTGTCCGGCGGTATTCTCGTGGCGCTGATGGGCGTCAATCCCTTTGACTATTATGAGACGATGCTCGTCGGCTGTTTTGACAATCCGATCTATCTGAGAGGGTTTATCCGCATCGTGATCCCCTTGGCCATCACCTCTTTGGGGATCGCCTATGCCTTTAAGATGAAATTCTGGAATATCGGCGGTAACGGTCAGTTCATCATGGGCGCCATCGGCGCCACCACCGTCGGTCTGGCTCTCGGCGACGTCGCGCCGCCTGTGGTGGTATTGCCTCTGGCTTTTCTGGCCGGCGCGATCTGCGGCGGGGTCTTCGGTCTCATTCCGGCGATCCTCAAGGTGAAATTCAATACCAATGAAACGCTGCTGACGCTGATGCTGAACTACATTGCCTTTTACTTTTTAACGTATTTGAAAAATACGATGTTCTATCGCCGTCTCGGCGCCAACGGCGAGATCCTGCGTCCGGACTTCCGCATTCTTCCCGAAGGAGCCTGGCAGCCTCAGTTCCAGCTCTTCGGTATCGACGTCGACGCGGGTCTCATCATCATGATCGTGATCGTGATCGTCACCTGGATCTATTTCTCCCGTTCCAAACAGGGGTATGAGATCTCCGTTGTCGGCGACAGCAAGAATACCGCGCGTTATGCCGGTATGAACGTGAGCCGCGTCATTCTGCGCACCATGTTCCTTTCCGGCGCCGTCGTCGGGATCGGCGGGATGCTGCAGGTCACCGGTTCCGCCACGGGCCATGTGCTCAGTGACGGCATCGCCGCCAATGTCGGTTTCACCGGTATCATCGTGGCCTGGCTCGCCAAGCTGAACGCCGTCGGCATTCTCCTTGTGGCCATGCTTTTGGGGATACTCCAGAAGGGCGCGGCCGTCTGCGAAAGTACCTTTACGATTTCTTCGTCGGCTTCCGATATCTTAGAGGGTGTGATCCTCTTTACGGTGCTGGCGGCGGATTTCTTCATTCGCTATCGTGTTTCCCTGCATCTGAAGAGAAAGGGGGATCAGTAAATGGCTGTATTGATCGGTTTCCTTTATTTCGCGGTCCGTATGGGCACGCCGCTGCTTTTCGCCACCACCGGCGAGATCCTTTCGGAGCGCGTCGGCAATCTCAATCTCGGGGTTGAAGGGATGATGGCCGTGGGCGCCATCTGCGGCTACTGCTTCGGCTGCTATACCGACAGTGTGCTCGTGGCCATGGCCGCGTCTTTCCTTTCGGCGGCGCTGTGTGCGCAGATCTATTCTCTGCTCACCGTAAACTTTCAGACGAATCAGACCGTTACCGGTTTGGCGCTGACCATTTTCGGCGTGGGGGTCTATCTCTTCATCGGCCGTATGCTGACGAACAGCGGGACTTTTCCGGTGCTTTCCGACCATCCCCATCTGCAGTGGATCGTCGCCGATAACGGCATTCCCTTCCTGAGAGACATCCCGTACCTCGGCAGACTGCTTTTCTCTTATAATATCTTTGTCTACATCGGTATCGCCATCGCCATCGTTTGCTGGATCATCGTTCTCCGCACAAAATTCGGGCTCAAGATCCGCGCCGTCGGCGATAATCCCGCGGCTGCCGACGCCGTCGGCGTCCGCGTCAATCTGATGAAACATCTGAACGTCGTCATCGGCGGCGGGATCTGCGGTCTGGGCGGCTGTTATATGGCTTTTGTCACCAACGGCGGCGCCTGGAACGAATCGTGGATCAACGGTATGGGCTGGATTTCCGTGGCTCTCGTTATCTTTGCTAACTGGAATCCTTTAAAGGCCATCTTCGGCTCTTTCTTCTTCGGTATGTTCAACGTGCTTTTAGCCTGGAAGGGGAATCTTGCCGATGCCTATCCCACGCTTCTCGGCTGGCTTACCGCGATCCCCAATGAGTTTTATCAGCTGCTGCCCTTCCTCATCACCGCCCTCGTGCTCGCGATCGAATCGGCCAGGAAGCGCAAGAACAGCGCCGAACCCGGCTATCTGAGCGTCAATTATTATCGAGAGGAACGATGAAACGAAGTTATTGATTTTGGGACAATAAATATATTTTTGACCGATCGTCTTCTTAAGACGATCGGTTTTTTCTTTCAAATGATCGTTTTCGTTTCTTTTGTGTAAAAAAAGGGTATTTTATCAGGGGATGATTGACAGCCGCAAAGGGATAAATTATAATGAAAGGTAATATAAAAAAAGAGGCATAAAATGAAAAAATATCTGCTGATACTTCTTTTAATCGTTATATCCTTTTCTCTGATCCCCGTCGGCGTCTCCGCCGATCCCGGCGAGGATTGGATCGTCGTTTTCCCGGCAGACGCGTCCCAAAACGACGTTGCGGTACTGGCGGATCAATACGATCTGATCCCGATCCTGTATCCCTATTACCGCTGCGGCGAAACGGCCGCCCGGGCTTTGGCGGATCAGCCCGGCGTCGCTTCGGTTTTTCCCGCCGGTGTGGCTCAGCTCTGTGAAAGGACGACGTATAAACCGGTTTACGACGATCCCGAGTCGGCCGAACAGTGGGGTCTGGCTGCCGTCAATATCGAAAACTGCTGGAAATATTATACGACGGGTTCCTCGAGAGTGACCGTTTGCGTGATCGATTCCGGATTTTATTACGGTCATGAGGACGCGGGATCGCAGTTCATCGCCGGCAGAGACTATGTTGACGGCGGTATCAACAATCACGATGACAGTTCCCACGGCACATCCTGCGCCGGTTTGCTCGGGGCGACGACCGATAACGGCATCGGTATCACCGGTCTCTGCAAGAACGTGCGCATCGTCAACCAGCGGGCCTTTTATTACGATACCGAGGAAGAAAAAAATCTCTCCGATGCGGGCCGTGTGGCGCAGGCCATTTGCGACGCCGTCAATATCTATCACGCCGACGTGATCAGCATGAGTTTTCTCTTCCTTGAAAATCAGCTGATGAATCGAGAAAATTTCGATATGATGGAAGCGGCCTGCGAATATGCCGCCTCGAAAGGCGCGATCCTCGTCGCCGCCGCCGGCAATTACGGGACGACGACCAACGATATCTGTTATCCGGCGGCTTATGACTGTGTTATTGGCGTGGGCGCCCTCGCCAAGCAGGGCTCTTCGGTGGTGCCCGCGAATTTCTCCGTGCACAATAAAGGTGTTTTCTGCTGCGCGCCGGGGGCCAACATCATGACGCTGGGTAACCCCGAGAGCAAAGAAAACGAACTCCTCGATGAGGATAAGAAGATCGGTCTCTACCGTTATACGGGTGGGACGTCGCTGGCTACACCCTTTGTGGCCGGTCTTGCCGTGATGGCGAAATCCCTTGATCCCGCCATGACCAACAGTAAATTCATGGCCTTACTGATCGATACCTGTACCGATCTGGGCGAGGAGGGCTATGATTATTATTACGGCAACGGGCTGATCAACTATGAAAAGGCCGTTAAAAAGATCTATGATGAAAAACACGGCAACGTCTTTGTCGATGTGTCCAAATCGAATTGGTTTTATAACGCCGTGACCGAGGTCTATAAACGAAACCTGATGAGCGGCGTCAGCAAAACGCGGTTCGCGCCCAACATGAAGCTTGACCGGGCTATGTTCGTGACGATCCTCTACCGCATGGCCGGCAGCCCCGGGGCGGAGGGAGAGAATCCCTTTGCTGATGTGGAGGCGGGCAGCTGGTATGACGCAGCTACCAACTGGGGACAGGAAAAAGGCATCGTCTCCGGCTTGGGTGAAGGAAGATTCGGGCCCAATGTCAGTATCACCAGGGAGCAGATCGCAGCGATTTTATATCGTTATTCCCAAGCTTATGATATCGTTCTTCCCACCG
>CACXDX010000104.1 GCA_902766525.1 uncultured Bacillota bacterium
GAACGGCATCCTCCACGATGTAAGCGGGAATTTTTACGATATGCGTATCCTCTTCCACCTCACATCCGCCGCCGGCAAAAATATCCCGGGCTTCTTTGCTGTCGACACGCACACCGACGTTTTTCAGAATATCAAGCGTTGCCAAATGAATGGTCTGCAGTTCATCTTGAGAATAACCGACAATACCGAAGCTGCTTAAACCATTGAAGACTGATTGCGCATTTCTCTTCATAAAAAAACCTCCTTGGCTGAATCAAATCTTGCATTAAATTAGAGCAAAAACCGTGCCAAAACTTTTACGCCTTCAAAAAAGCTTTGTACAGGCATTTTGATGCTTTTGCCCCAAAAAAACAGACCTGATCTCATGCAAATTTGCATGATTTTCAAGGAGGTTCTCTCTTATATTTTACTTTCTTTTCAAAGACCCACTATGATGGCTTTTCACTGTTACTGCAAAAATGCATCGGAATCAATGCTTTTTCGCATCATCACGCTTCAGCCATCGGCTGACGGTAGACTGATTTACCTGCAGATACTCAGCGGCTTTGTAGGAAGAACCGAAACGCTCATAGGCCATATTGACGAGATATTTCGCCAATTCGTCTTTGGCTTTTTTCAGCGGCATCAGTTCCGTACAGATTACCTTGGCATTGGCGGAGATCGCCGTGCCGTGGACGGTGATCTCTTCGGTAAAGAGATCATCCAGGAGCACATCGCTGATATAATCGGATTCACTTGCCACGACGATACGCTCGACGGCATGCATCAGCTCTCTGACATTCCCGGGCCACCCGTAATTCTGCATTTTTTCGACAACGTTATTATCGATATGGCGGTCAAAACCGTATTTCTTATTATACAGATTGAGAAAATGGAAGAGCAGCGGCACGATATCCTCTCTGCGCTCCCTCAGCGGCGGAACATAAAAGGGCATCACATTCAAGCGATAGAACAAATCGCGGCGGAAAGCCCCCTCTTCCACCATGGCAAAAAGATTGCGGTTGGTCGCGGCGATAACGCGGATGTCTACGCCGATCCGATTTGTCCCGCCGACTCGGCAGATCTTATGATCCTGCAGAAATTCCAGTAATTTTACTTGAAGCGGCAGAGGCAGTTCACCGATTTCATCGAGGAACAGCGTGCCTTTATTGGCCAGCTCGATTTTTCCGATCTTGCCGTTTTTCAGCGCTCCGGTAAAGGCTCCTGCCTCATAACCGAAAAGTTCCGATTCCATCAGATCTTTGGGGATCAGACCGCAATTGATTTTAACAAAGGGCTTCTCTTTCCTGGCGCTGAGCTGATAAATGGTATCGGCGACGACCTCTTTACCGACGCCGCTTTCCCCTTCGATCAAAACGGTCACATCCGTCGGCGCGATCTGCATCAGTTTTTTCCGCAGTTCCTTCATGGGAGGACTTTCAAAAATATACTGTTTTTTCTCGATGACCTGCATTTGCAGCGCTTTGATCTGTTCGTCACTGGAACGCAGTTTTTTGGAGAGCTCCTCGATCTTATCGGTGATCTCATCGATATTTTTCGATGTGGAGAGAACCTGCACCAACTTCCCCTCTTCGTTATAAACAGGCTGAGCGCTGCAGATAATCCTAATTCCCGTAGGCAGATCGATGATTTCCATGCGGCGCTCACCGCGATCGATGACCTGCTGCGTCAGGCTCTTCGGAAGAATATCTTTTTTTACCATTTCGCTGACGTGACAACCGATATAATCTTCACCACGAATACCCATGACGGCCTCACCCCGAGGATTGATGAATTGGACGAATCCGTATTCATCGGTAATGAAAACCTCATCTTCCATTACGTTGAGTATCCGTTTTAAATTCGCGATTCGCCGACTGAGATTTGTGAGACGATGCTCCATAGCCCGATTATAAAATCCAAACAGCTCAGGCGTTTCCAAAACGGCGTTGATCTCATCTTCTTCATCAACAACAATGGCATAGGAACAGCCCGTGGAAACAAAATTCAAAGGATTTTCCCGGTCAATGATATCAAAAGCATGATCTTCGATATCCGCGGGAGCGACGGAAACCGACTTTTTTTCAAAAAGGTAACGCAAAAGATCCCGTGTCGTATAAAGATGTATCACATTTTTTTCCCTGGTCAAAATAAAATTTGTATCCAGCTTGAAAATATCCTCCGCTGTCAGGGTCTGATCCGGCTGCAACATAATAAAGTTTTTATCATTGGTCACCAAAGCAGATCCCTCCTTTCCTCAAAAAGAGAATCTCAAAGCAAAAAGATATCACCGCTTTCTTTGCTTTTTTGAAAAGAGGGCGGTCTTTATGACCGCCCTCTTTCATTTCAGCATTATTCATCGGGTCTATCTACGATCTACGGCATCATCGGATCTGTTTACGATCTGCCGCGTCATTCATTAAATTTATTTTCGATCCACGGCATCCTTCACCGCGGCATCAACAGCGGCAGCATATTCCTCGCAAAGTGGTTCGCTCTTATAATTATAATAGAGATCTTTTGCCTTCGCAAGAGCTTTTTCGCCGTAAGTGATGCGGCCGTTGGCATCCCAGGCTTCGTAAGTGGCGCGTTCGCAAAGGTTCGGTTCCCAAAGTTCGGAACGGAGATAACGGAAGGTATGTTCGTTGCCGAGGAAGTTCCGTTCACCGTTGACGACTTCACGAATGGCTTCCACAGCCAGCGTATCCGTGTTGACTTCTTTCCCCTTCACCGTGTGCTTGATCATGGAACTGATTTCATCATCCAATACGGTAACGGCATAGTCGGCGATGAGGGCATTATCACCGGAGCAGGCCGTGCCGAGGATGGAAGCGCCGCCGATCGCGGGGATCAAAGCATTGTACATTCTTTCAAAACCGGCCTGTTCATCACAGATCTTCGAGGAACAGGAGAAACCTGTCGGTTCACTGGGGATACCGTAATAATTGGCCATCTGCATGGAGCAGTGACCGGCCATGCCCATTTCTGGGGCGGCCCAGAGACCGACAGCGGTACGCATATCGATAAAGGTAACACGGGGGCTCATGACGCAGGGGATCCCGGGACGCATCAGCTGAGCGACAACGACACCGGCAACCATTTCCGCGTTATGCATGGCCACGGAACCGATCATCGTCATCGGGCCGGTCGCGCCCATCATCGGACAGGGGATAATGCCCAGAGGCAGATTGGCTTCAACGGTATCGAGCAAGCCGTTGGCCGGACCGACCGCGTAATCCAGCGGACTGATGGGAGAAACCTGAAGATAAGCGATGGGTTTTTCGATCAGCTTATCCATACCGCCGACGGCACCCGCGAGAACATTGGGGATATATTTCATTTCATGGTCGGATTCAATACAGATATGCAGAGGTTTTGTGGTGTTTTTGACCTGAGCGGCGGTTTCATAGGTAACGGCGGCATGTTCCGGAACGTCCTTCGGGAAGATGGCGGAAATGATATCGATGTCGTTGAGCGCATCGCAGACACGAATGTGGTCTTCGAGATCTTTATAGGTGACAAGTTTTCTCTTTCCTGTTTCGATATCATTGATAAAAGGAGAGCCGATGCAGGTCTGAGAATAAACTTTTCCTTCAACACCGAGTTCGGCATCGTGTTTGCCGTCTCTGCTGTAGAGCGTAAACTGAGAAGGAGCCTTTTTCAAAGCATCATCAACGATATCTCTGGGGAAATATACCGTACCGTCTTTTACATTGAGTCCCAGCTCCGCGCATTTATCAAGAAAACGCTGAGAAGCACTGCGCACGCCGATGGTTTCCAAAATATCCAGGGTTGCTTCATGAATCGCTTCAAGATCACTTTTTTTCAAAAATTCGTATCTCATTATATTTTATCTCCTTTCAAATAACGGCCTACTAACCGATCTTCACTTTAATAATAAAGCAAATATCGTGCCAAAAACAAATACCGCCGTCTTTTTTTATTTTCCCTGCTCAGCAGCGAAATCAAAAGGAAAGCAATAATCAAGCACAGAGAAAAGAAATGCAAAAATACATTATTACTTCCGTCATCCTTTTACCTTAGCCGCAAAAGCAAATAAAACACCTGTTAACGGTGATGGTTCCGCGATTAATGCAAAAAAACATCATGTTCATGCTTTTTTGCATTATCATGATGTTTCTTTTAGTATCCGGAGATTATTTTCCTTTTCTCTGCCGAACGATTTCGTACATCACGATCCCCGCCGCGACGGAGGCATTTAATGAAGGGATATGTCCCTGCATCGGAATGGTTACGATAAAATCACATTGCTTCCGCAAAAGCCGGGGGATCCCCCGATCCTCTCCGCCGACAATAAGCAGGATCGGACCTGTCATATCCTGCTCCCAGAGAGCCGTTCCTTCCATATCCGCGCCGTAAACCCAGAGTCCTTTTTCCTTCAATTCTCCCGTGGTCTGCACGAGATTCGTCACTTTGGCGACGGGAAGATATTCGGCGGCGCCGCTGGCCACCTTGGCAACGGTAGCATTCACACCGACGCTTTTATCTTTGGGGATGATGATGCCGTGAGCACCGGCAATTTCCGCCGTGCGCATAACGGCACCGAGATTATGCGGGCTTTCCACACCTGAAAGCATCACCAAAAAGGGCGGTTCACCTTTGGCGGCGGCAGCGGCCAGCATATCATCGATATCACTGTATTGAAAAGCGGCGACCTCCGCCAATACCCCCTGATGATTGCCGTGATACATTTCATTCAAAACGGATCGGCGCACTTTGCGAACGGCGATACCCTTTTCCCGAGCCTGCGCAATGATCTTTTTCAACGATCCCTCGACAGGACCTTCCGCAACATAGATTTTTTCAATCTCGCGACCGGAACGCAGCGCTTCGCCGACGCCGTTGCGGCCGGGAATGTATTCATTCATGATCTTCTTCCTTCTCAATAAAAACATACAGCTCAGCGAATAATTCTCTCAGCCGCTCTTCCCTGCCGCCGAGCCACAACGCGCCGAAAAGAGCTTCCACACCGCTTGCTCTCCGATAATCGGAAATATCGCTGTTTTTGGGCTGATGGCCGCTCTTCGCGTTTCGCCCCCGTTTCATCACCTGCAGTTCTTCCCCGGAAAGACGAGGCTCCAAATAATGATAGAAGCGGCTCTGAAATTTTGCCTTAACACAGCTCACGGCCTGAACGTGCAGTTCCTCGGCACGCCGCGTGCCGCGATCGAGGAAATAGCGACGAACGCCGAGCTCAAAGACGGCGTCACCGATATAAGCCAAGGTCAGTGCCGGCAAAGACGACACATCCCGCCAATCCGTTTTTTGCATCAGCGGCCTTCTTTCTTCCAGCGGGGACCGTCCTTCGTATCCTCAATGGTGATCCCGAGCTGTTTTAATTCATCACGAATAAAATCGGCGGTATCCCAATCTTTGTTTTTCCGCGCTCTGGCGCGCAAAGCGATCACCATTTTCAGCAAATCATCGGCAAGACCGTCGTCATCATCGCTTTCTTCCGTTTCGGGGACGATCACATCAAAGATTTGATTCATTTCTTTGAAAAAATCGAGGACGGCGGCAAGACCCGCGGCGGTTTCAGCGTCACCGAAAAAGGCTCTGTCGTTGACGATGGTATTGACTTCCTTGCAAACGTCGAAAATGGCGGCGAGAGCCAGTGAAGTATTGAAATCATCATCCATAGCTTCAATGACTTTAGCCCGGGCTTCATCACAGACGGCAGTCAATTTTGCTTTTTTGCCGTCATCACTGCCGCCGTTTTTCTCCGCAAAGGCAAGTTTTTCCTCAACGGTACGATAGGTATTTTCAATGCGACGCAGTGATTTTTCCGCCGCCGCCAGTTTCTGATCATCAAAATCGAGAGGGCTGCGGTAATGAGTCGACATCAAATAGAAACGAACGACCGGACCGGGGAATTTATCGAGGATTTCCCTCAACAGGAAAAAGTTGCCGAGTGATTTCGACATTTTTTCCGAATTAATGGTGATGAAACCGTTATGCAGCCAGTAATGAACGGACTCACAACCGTTGCAGCCTTCGGACTGGGCGATCTCATTTTCATGATGGGGGAAAATCAGATCGGCGCCGCCGCCGTGAATATCAAAGGTTTTGCCCAGATATTTCGTGGACATCGTCGAGCATTCAATGTGCCAGCCGGGGCGGCCTTTGCCCCAGGGACTTTCCCAATAGGGTTCACCCGGTTTCGCCGCCTTCCAAAGCGCGAAATCGAGAGGATCGCGTTTTTGTTCATCCACGGCGACCCTGGCGCCGGAGCGCATTTCATCGACGGAACGTCCGGAGAGCTTGCCGTAGGGCGCAAACTTACGAACTTCAAAATA
>CACXDX010000105.1 GCA_902766525.1 uncultured Bacillota bacterium
ATGACCTGCCCTATTTTTTTGATCGAATCATTCTGTTTCATCATGATCGTATCTTTTCTTATCGTCTTCCAATATTTTGGCAATGCGAATCCCGTGTTCAATGGAATCATCAAAAACGAAAATGAGTTCAGGCGTATGACGCAGAGACAATCTGCCCGCCAATTCATGACGGATAAAACCCGCCGAACGTTTCATTGCCTTTTGGGTTTTGGCGATCTCCTTTTCACTGCCCATCACACTGTAATAGATTTTGGCGGAGCTGAGATCATGAGAGACGTCTGCCTTGACAATGGAAACAAAACCGACGTCGGGATCTTTGATCTCATGAAGGAGAATATCGGAAATTTCTTTTCTCAATTCTTCATTGACACGGCTGTCGCGATGTTTGGACAAAACGATCTCTCCTTTCTGTTAACGATAATCAGATGCTGCGTTTTGTTTCAACCATATCATAGATCTCGATCTGATCATCAATTTTGATATCATTGTAATTTTCAATGCAGATCCCGCATTCATAACCGGTCTGAACTTCCTTGACGTCGTCTTTGAACCTTCTCAGGGAAGCCATATCACCTTCATGGATAACGATACCGTTTCTCAGTACGCGGGCTTTAGCATTTCTCGTCACCTTGCCGTCTACGACATAGCAGCCGGCAACGGCGCCGACTTTGGGCACTTTAATAACGTCGCGAACTTCAACATGACCGATAATGACTTCTTTATATTCCGGATCGAGAAGCCCGCTCATCGCGGCTTTGATGGAATCGATGGCTTCATAAATGACGCGGTACATAAGGATCTGAACGCCGACGCTTTCCGCTTCGCGCTTGGTATGAGCATCGGGACGAACATTGAAGCCGATGATCAACGCGTTGGAGGCTTCAGCCAGTTTGACGTCGGTTTCAACGATGGCGCCGACACCTTTATGAATGATATTGACCCGAACTTCATCGGTGGAAAGATTCTGGATGGACTGACTCAGCGCTTCCACGGAACCGTGGACGTCGGCCTTCAGGACGATATTGAGATCCTTGACCGAACCTTCGGAAATCTGACGGAAGAGATCGTCGAGCGAGACCATTGCCGTCTTATCCATATCATGCTCCCGTTTTTCGCGGGAGTTGTGTTCGGCGATATAACGGGCGTCTTTTTCTTCATTGACGCAGACGAATATTTCACCGGCGGGAGGAACATCGGAAAAGCCGAGAACTTCCACGGGCATCGAAGGATAGGCGGCCTTTGTGCGGCGGCCTTTTTCGTCGACCATCGCGCGAACCTTGGCAAATTCCGTACCGCAGACGAGAATATCACCGACGTGAAGCGTACCCTTCTGCACCAGCACCGTCGCGACGGGGCCGCGGCCTTTGTCAAGCTTGGATTCGATAACGGTACCGCGGGCGTTGCGGTTGGGATTGCTTTTCAGTTCCTGAACATCGGCAACGAGCAGGATCATTTCCAAAAGGGTTTCGATCCCCTGTTCCTTTTTGGCGGAGATCGGCACCATGATGGTATTGCCGCCCCATTCTTCGTCAACGAGTTCGTATTCCATCAGTTCCTGACGGATCTTATCGACGTTGGCGCCGGGTTTGTCGATCTTATTGATGGCAACGACGATGGGCACGCCGGCCGCTTTGGCGTGGTTGATCGCTTCCACGGTCTGAGGCATCACGCCGTCGTCGGCAGCGACGACGAGGATGGCGATATCGGTAACCTGAGCGCCGCGGGCACGCATTTCGGTAAAGGCTTCGTGACCCGGCGTATCGAGGAACGTGATCTTGCGTCCGTTGATCTCAACCTGATAAGCACCGATATGCTGGGTGATCCCACCGGCTTCGCGGGCAATGACGTTGGTATTGCGGATCGCGTCCAAAAGGGAGGTTTTACCGTGGTCGACGTGACCCATAACGGTAACGATCGGCGGTCTCGCTTCGAGGGTGCTTTCATCGTCTTCATCATCGACGAGGATCTCCATCTTATCATCGACCTTCACTTCAACGGTGATGCCGAATTCTTCACCCAGGATCGTCGCGGTTTCAGCGTCGATCTCCTGATTGACGGTAGCCATATAACCCAATCCCATCAACGCCTTGATGAGTTCGGCGGCGGTTTTGCTCATCGCCTTCGCCAATTCGGAAATGATAACGGTTTCACCGATGACAACGGTCTTCGGTACTACCGGCGGCATTTCTTCCTTGCGGGGCGCTTTTTTCTTGGTATTATGCTTCGGATTCTTCCGATACATATTACCTTCCATGCCTCTGCGTTCCATATCCTTTTTACGGGAATCGTAGGCATTGTTATTTTTCTTTTTCTGTTCAAAGCGGCGGGAATCTTTCTTGTTGTCACCGCTTTTCATTTCCGGCGGCGGCGGAACGGCGCCGAAACCGCGTTCGCGATCACGGTTACCGCCCTGATTGCGATCTCTGTTCTGTCCGCCTCTGTTTTGCTGACCGCCGCGATTGTTCTGGAAGCGGCCGTCGTTTCTGTTGTCGTTACGGCGATCACCGCGATTTTCACCGCGATTGTCCGGACGAGGACCTCCCTGTCCGCCGCGGTTGTTCTGGAAGCGACCGTCTCCGCGGTTACCGCCCTGATTGCGGTCTCTGTTCTGTCCGTTTCTGTTATCATTACGACCGTTTTGATTGCGATCTCTCTTATTACGGTTATCTTTGGCGAAAACGCCTTGCTGACGGGGCTGGTCAGACTTGGCAAAGACGCCCTGCTGACGGGGATGATTTCCTTTGGCGAAAACACCCTGCTGACGGGGTTGATCGGGTTTGGCAAAAACGCCCTGCTGGCGGGGTTGTTCAGCAGCGGGTTTCTTTTCGGGCACGGTGTTGGTCTGAACTTTCGGCGCGGCTTTTTCTTTGTCTTTTTTATCTTCCGCTTTCTTTACCGTCTCTTTTTTCACGTCCTCCGCGGGGGCGGCGGGGGCTGTTTTTTGAGAGACTTCCCCTTTTTCGGGCTGTTTGGGAAGGGTTTCCGTTTTTTCCTTTTCCGGAGCGGCCGCGGGCTTGGCCTTGGCTTTCACTTCTTTTGATTCAGCCTTTTGAGGCTGCTCCTTTTGGGTTTTTTCGGTATGCCGTTCTTTTTTTGCGCCGGCGGCAGACTGATCCTTTACCGTTTTTTTGGAATGAACGGCTTCGGTTTCCTTCTGTTCTTTTTGTTGTTCCTTCTGTTCAAGGATCAATTTCGGGCGCACGATATCTCTGAGCATCTGCTCGTGTTTTTCATCGACCGTGCTCATATGATTTTTTACTTCCGCACCCATTTTGCCGAGGCGACGGATCACATCTTTGCTTTCCATCCCCAATTCTTTGGCTAATTCGTAAACTCTGATTTTACCCATTCATAAACCCCCGTTTTCTTCTCATTTAGCGCAGGATCTGGCCTGCTATATTCTGATCCAGGATCAGCAAAACGCTTCTCGGCGATTTGCCCACGGCATCGCCGAACCGTTCCTTTTCTCCGAAAAGGATAAAAGGCACTTGACAACGGTCGGCCAGCCGGCTGAATTTCTCTTTTGTCGCTTCCGAAGCGTCGTTGGCGATCACCAGACAGCGGCCGCCTTTCGCTTTGATTTTGGCCTCAACGCTGTTATCTCCGGAAACAAGTTTTCCCGCCTTCTGAGCGAAACCCAGATAAGTATATTTCTTTTCATCCGTCATGCTTCTGAACCATTTGTTTTTCCAGTTCGTCGTAGATTTCCTCTGCGATGGCGATGTTCAGCGTCCTTTCCAGACTTTTCGCCTTACGTGCCTTTTTCAGGCAGCCGGGGTCGGAACAGAGATAGGCGCCGCGACCCGACTTTTTGCCGGTGGGATCCCATTCGACCTTTTTTTCCGGTGTGCGGACAATGCGGAGCAATTCCCGCTTCGGCTTCATTTCGCGGCAGCCGACGCACATTCTCAGCGGCGTCTTTTTCACGCTTCTTCGTCCTCCCCGCCATCGACATACTCGGTTTCGGCAGCGGCGGTCTCGGAATCGTCATCGAGATACTCCCCGTCGCCTTCTTCGCCTAACGTTTCATCATAGCTTTCGTCGTAATCTTCATCGTAATATTCTTCATCGACATATTCGTCATCATAATATTCTTCATCGTTTTCCGCTTCTTCACTCCATCCGACTTCCGAGGCGGATTTGATATCGATCTTCCAGCCGGTCAGCTTCACGGCGAGGCGGGCGTTCTGCCCTTCTTTACCGATGGCGAGAGAGAGCTGATAATCGGGAACGACGACACGGGCCACTTTATCCTCTTCGTTGATATCCACGGCCAAAACCTTGGCGGGACTCAAAGCGTTGCTGATGAAGGTGGCGGGATCTTCGCTCCACTTGACGATATCGATCTTTTCACCCTTCAGCTCATCGACGATGGCCTGAACGCGCATACCTCTCGCGCCGACGCAGGCGCCGAGGGGATCGACATTCTCATGACTGCTGTAGACGGCGATCTTGGAGCGGCTGCCGGCTTCTCTGGAGATACTCTTGATCTCTACGGTGCCGTCATAGATCTCGGGCACTTCCTGTTCAAAAAGACGTTTCAGGAGACCGGGATGCGTTCTCGAGACCACGACCTGAGGGCCGCGGTTCGTCTTGCGGATCTCGACCATATAAACTTTCAGATAATCGCCGTGGCGGTAATGTTCTCCGGGCATCTGTTCACCCGGTGTCAGGATGGCTTCGGTTCTGCCCACATCCAGATAGACACTGCGGTTTTCAATGCGCTGGATCAGGCCGTTCATGATGTCGCCTTCCATATTGATATATTCATCGTAGATCACCGAACGTTCGGCTTCACGCATACGCTGAACGACGACCTGCTTCGCCGTCTGGGCAGCGATACGCCCGAAATCGCGGGGCGTAACTTCCATTTCATAGATATCGCCGGGTTCGTAGCCGGGATTGATCTTTTCGGCTTCGGCGAGACTGATTTCGGTCGTTTCATCTTCAACGTTTTCAACGATGGTCTTGCGGGAGTAGACATGAAAATCACCGGTTTCCCGATTGATTTCCGTGCGCACATTCTGAGAAGAACCGAAATTCTTTTTATACGCGGAAACGAGCGCCGCGTCGATGGCGTCGAGAATGACGTCGGCGGAGATGTTTCTTTCCTTTTCCAGATCTTTCAGCGCTTCCAAAAATTCTACGTTCATGAGTTGAACCTCCTAAAAAACGGACAAATTGGCTTTGGCGATTTTATCATAGGGGAAAGACATGGCTTTCCCTTCAACTTCCAGCTTGATTTCTTCCTCTCCGGCTTCGGTGAGGATGCCTACCCATTCCTTGCTGTTTTCCAGCTTTTGGTAGGTCTTGACGCGAACCTTTTCCCCGAGAACGGCACGAAAATGGTCAAAGGTACAGAGATTTCTTTCCACACCGGGCGAGGACACTTCCAGGAAATAGGCGCCGCTGATGGGATCGAGTTCATCGAGGGGCTCGTTGATGAGATCCGTCACCTTCTCGCAGTCGTCGAGATCGACGCCGCCCTCTTTATCGATGAATATCCGCAGGAACAGGTCGCTGCCTTCCTTTTTGTATTCCACATCGTAAACTTCATAGGCCGTGTCGCTCA
>CACXDX010000106.1 GCA_902766525.1 uncultured Bacillota bacterium
TCGAGTCCCTGTTCTTCCAGCTCCGCGGAGATTCTGCCGCCGCAGGTTTTAACCAGGATTTTGACAATGACATAGGTGATGACGAAAAAGTATACTCCGGCTATGAGCGCTCCGAGCAACTGTTTGCCGAAGAGCGAGAAACCACCGCCGTAGAGCAAGCCGGCCGCGTCACCGGTTAAAGAGGGATCGGCGAATATACCGACGAGGAGAATGCCGAGGAAACCGCTCATGCCGTGAAGGGCCCAAACATCCATGGTGTCATCCCAGTTGCGGGCCATGCGGAACTGAACACTGCCGTAGCTCATCAATCCGCCCAATATCCCGGCGAGAAAGGCGATTTGAGGAGAAACAAAGCCGGCCATGGGTGTAACGACGATGAGACCGGCAAGACCGCCGAGAAGACCATCCAGCAACGTGACGGTGCCGCTTCTTTTATAAGCGATCAGCGTCCAGGCGATCATTGCCGTGGCGCTGGAGATCAGAGAATTGGACATGGCTAAGGCGGCCGTTTCGTTGGCAGCCAGGGCGCTTCCTCCGTTAAAGAAGAACCATCCGGCCCAAAGAATGGCGGTACCGATGGCAACGTAACCCATATTAAAGGGTCTGTAATCGAGTTCTTTACGGTTACCCAGGGCGATCACGGCGGCAAGAGAAGAAAACCCCGCCGACATATGCACAACAATGCCGCCGGCAAAGTCTTTGACGCCTAAAACGGCGCTGAGGAAGCCTCCGCCCCAGATCTGATGGGCAGCGGGAGCATAGACCAGAATGCTCCAGATGATCAGCAGCCAGATATAGGCTTTAAAGGAAAACCGCTCAGCCACTGCCCCGGCGATAATGGCCGGTGTGATGATGGCAAAAGCCAGTTGGAAACTGAAAAATAAGATAAAGGGAATATTGTCGCTTAAGGGATTGGCTTCGATGGAAACGTTATTCAGCATCGCATAAGAAAAATCTCCGAATAATCCCGCCACATCGTTGCCGTAGGCAATGGTGAATCCGCAGACAGCCCAGACGACGGTAACGACGCCGATGGCGATATAGCTCTGGATCATCAGGCTGACCACGTTTTTCTTTCTGGCGAGTCCGCCGTAAAGCAGAGCAAGCCCCGGCGTCATAAAGAAGACAAAGGCTGCGGAAACAAAAATAAAGGTAATATCGGCTGTGTTCATGGTGTTCCTCCGTAAAAAGTGGTGATTAATCTTTTAATTGAACAAAAGAAACGGCTGTCTGTTTTCGGTTCGCAACAGACAGCCGTGCTTTTCGCAGGGGCTATTTATTTTTTATAGTAATAGCATTTGCCGCAGAGTCTGGGCATGCAGGTATAAGCGTCGTGATTTTCAGGTTCAAAGGTATAGCAGTCGCTGCCGTCCTGAGGTTTCTTTTCAACCTTGTAATAGGAGCAGAGCGCGGTTTCCTTTTTAGTTTCTTTTGCCTTTTTCTTTTCGCTAGTGGCCATGTTAGGATATCCTCCTTCAAAAGAATCATTTAAAAAAATCTATCTCTATTCAAAATTCGCCATTATATTTAATTATCCTTTTTTTCTTTGAGAAAAAAAGTTTTTTTAACGGATTAAAGAATATCGATTCCGTTTTATCGGCAGTAAGCCAGCATCAGTTGGGTCATGATCGCGGTTTGAGATCGTGTTGTTGAATATTTGGGGCGGAAAGTTTGATCGGGAAAACCGTTGATGATGCCTAATTTCGTCAAAGCGAAAACATCATTCCGAGCCCAGGAAGAAATCGTTGAGGAGTCGGAGAAGTATTTTCCTTCACCGCCGTCAATAGGTGATGTGGCGTAATTGCGTAAATAGCGCATGATGAAGCAGCAAACTTCCTCACGGCTGACAAGGCTGTTCGGATAAAAGCGGGCGGCTGATTTTCCGTAGGCGATATGATTGGCGGTCGCCCAGTTGATTGCCGCGGTATACCATTTATTGGCGGGAACATCGTTATAAATCGATATGCCTTCATATTCATCGAGATTAATACCGTTGATCCTGGCTAAAACAGAGACGAATTCCGCTCGTGATATGTTGGCCTCAGGTACAAAATGATGAGCGTCTCTGCCTACGATAATGGCTTCATCGGCCAGTTCGTAAACGGCATCGGCAAACCAGCTGTCGGCATTTACGTCATCAAAATAAATGATCTTACTGTTGCTGCCGGGAACGGGAAATCCTTCATTTATATTTTCTTCATCCGTGGTAAAGTACTGCCTGGTATCGTTCAGCAGCAAAACGAATGCCGGTTTTTTCATGAATTCGTTGGTTTTGGCAATGTAATTGCTGTTTTGAACGGCGCCGCTGACCGAGTCTTTGGCGTAAAAACAGTTGCGGACATGATTTCCCTGATCGTTGGCGCAAATCGCACCGGTGGAGGTGGTTCCGCTGACTTTACCGCTGTTATAGCAGTTGTCAAAGGATGTGGAAGAGTAGCATACGCCGCA
>CACXDX010000107.1 GCA_902766525.1 uncultured Bacillota bacterium
CGGTGATCCAACCAGTCTGCGTCTGCTCGGCCGTTATAATTGCACGGTCAGGGTCGACGCGGAAAAGCTGCTGGCGATGATGAACGGCACATATAAAGAACGATAAAAAGACACCCCGAAACGGCATGCTTCGGGGTGCTGTTATTTTAATGAGAAAAAACATTTTGCCATCAGCCGTCAGCTTTTTTCAATTTTTGTTTTGAGGGAAACCGAAGCGTAAAACGATGATAACTTTCTGAGATCCGGCGAACGGCGAAGAATGTGACGGATATGAAAAGTTCACGATTTTGACTTAAATTATACCTTGAACTTTGATTTTTTTCGGATATAATAAATCAGAATTTAACGGGAAACCGTTTCTTCCCGCAAAGGAGATACCCCGACGTGAGAAAAAAGGATCGACGCGATCTGCGATTAGAAAAAATATATGAATATGCTGCCGATATCGTTTCTTCCGACTGCCTCAAACAGGAAGAGCGGATTCGTCAGCACGGCTCCAACAATTGCTATGATCATTCCCTGGCGGTTGCCGTGACCAGCGTCGGTCTGGCCGAATCGCTGAATCTCGATCTCGATATGGAAAGTATGATCAAAGGCGCGCTGCTTCACGATTATTATCTCTATGATTGGCGCAGCGGAGATGTTTCCCGCTGGCAGCACGGCAGAACCCATGCCCGCTGTTCCCTGGAAAATGCCTGCCGCGATTTTGAACTGACGCCGATCAGCCGGGATGTGATCGAAAAGCATATGTTTCCGCTGACCGGGGAGGTCCCGCGCTATAAAGAAAGTGTTGTCGTCAACGTCGCCGATAAGATCTGCGCCTTTCGGGAGGTTTGTTCCCATGTCAAAATAAAAGTGCGAAGAAGAACCGGACGTCACTCCATGGCTCCGATTTCCTGAACGACAAAGAGAAGAACCGATAACGGTAAAACCGTTATCGGTTCTTTTGTTTTATGCTTTTAAATACTCAAGAATGATCGCGGCACTCTCTGCGGCGTTGATTTTGGGCCAGTCTTTTTCGATGATGCCGTTCTCATTGATGAGATAAGCGGTGCGCACGATTTTTACGGTAATTTTGTCCTGCGTCTTCTTTTCCAGACAGACGTCGTATGCTTTGCTGACCGTCATGTCCGGATCGGAAAGAAGGGTGAAATTCAGTGATTGCTTTTCGATGAAGCGGGTGTGTGACGCGGCTTTGTCTCTGCTGACGCCGTAAACCTCGATGTTTGCTTTATCCAGCTCCTCTTTGGCGTCACGAAAGGCAATGGCCTGTTTTGTGCAGCCGGAGGTATTGTCTTTGGGGTAAAAATAGAGAATGTATCTCTTCCCTTTGAGAACGTCGGAAGAAACGATGTTTCCGTCCTGATCCGGCAGGGAAAATTTCGGGGCGGCAGTTCCGCTTTTCAGCATAATTGATTCGCTTCCTTTCTGTTTGCTTAAAAATCGGAGCGGTTCCCTTTCGCCGGGAAATCGCCGGTTTTTTTGGAATAGGGGTTTTTGTTGGGCAGCGGCGGTGTCTCTTCATTGCCGTGGCACGTCACGGCGGTGAGCAGGATCGTGACAAGAAGAGAATGAAGGATCCAGGCGGCCAGACAGAGCCACACGGGAAACAGCGGCCAATCCAAAACGAAATGAAGGATCAGCAGGATCAGAGCGGCGGCCGCCCACTCAAAACGAAATACCATATTCAGCAGCAGTGAGAGAATAAAACCGCTGTCCGGCGGTGCAATGCGGCGCAGCATGGGATCTGCCTCCCTTTCATCGATTTTTTTTATTATACGTTTTTTTCATCCGGAACACAAGCGTTTTTGTCATCCGTTTTAACGGCGGCCTCTTGGAAAAATAAAGAAGCGGATGCTGTTAAGCATCCGCTTCTTTTGAAGAAGGGAAAACAATGAAAAAGAAGTTGTGTTTCCGAAGCATGTTGGCGCTGCCCCGGGAACTGTTATTATCGTAACCCGCCGCTGTGGATTTTATTCATCGGCAATGCGAAAAAACGGTGAAGTCTGCGGATATTTTTTATGTTGCCCGTTTTTCCCGTTCTGTTTTTCGCGCTGTCTTCATAAAATGAAATAACAGGGAGGTGCGGTATGGAAGAAAAAGGTCATCGTCTTGTGCTGGAGGATCGACGGGAATTGATTTTGAGCGGCGTTGTCGAGGCTGACAGCAGTGAGGATCATCGTGTTGTTTTCAAAACGATCCTCGGAGATCTGATCATCGACGGTCAAAACCTGCGCATCAAAAGCCTCGATCTCGTTCACGGCGAAGCTGCCGTAAGCGGAGAAATCTCCGCCCTGCTTTATAATGAAAAACGGAAGGGGAGAAGAGCTCGCTTGATCCCCTTTGAAAAAAATTTTTTCAGGGGATGAGGTGAAGCAATGCTCTCGGTTTTGGCGCCTGTTTTTCTGTTTTTATGGGGTGTTGTCCTCGCCTTCGGCTATCAGCTTTTCCTCCGTGCGGCGGAAGGGATCGATTCAACGGCAGCCGGTATTTTTTATTACTGTTTTGCCGGCTTGAGCTGTTTTTTCGCTACAGCTCTTTTCCTTTACGGTGTCTCCGGCGGAAGCTGGGGATTTTACGGATTTTGCGCCGTTGCCGCCGGTTTTTTTGTGTATGAACGATTCTGCCGCCGCTTCGGCCGCAGGGTGATCCGCCGGATGGCGGCTTTTTATCATTCTGTTCGGCGGATAGGACATTTCATCATTGAGAAAACCGCGGTATTGCTGACATTTCCATGGGCTTTCATTGTGGACAAGGGGGAAAGATTTTTTCTATGGCGAAGAAGAAAAAAAGAAGAACGCACCGTATCAAAGGATGGGGAGGAAAAATGACGATCCTTCTCTATTGCTGTCTCTGTGTCGGTTTTTTCTGCGCTTTGGGGGAAAGAGAACAAAGCCGGAGGGAAATGGAAAGAGATATTTTCAGTGCCGAGATGGATCTTGCCCGGGTTCGGGCCGAAAACGCTTGTTTGAGACGGGAAGAGGAAAAGCTTTTTGATGATCATTATCTGACGATCCTGGCCAGGGAAAAGCTCGGTTATATTTTCCCCGGAGAGAAGATTTGCCTTTTTGCCGAAGTTCACGATGATGTTTTGCCCTCGACAAAAAAAGAGATTTCCGCCGCTGATTGACGGGGATTTATTTCTTCGGTATAATAGAAGCATCGGAAATATCGGAGGAAAAAGCATGAAAGCAGCGATGGATATCGGCAGCAACAGTTTGCGTTTGCTGGTCTGTGAAAAAACATCCTCGGGAATGAAGCTGATCCGTCAAAGTGTGGAAGAGACCCGTTTGGGGGAAGGCTTTCGGGAAGGGATCCTGACCGAGGCTTCGATGGCGCGGACGCTTGCCGCGATCGTCAGCTGGCAGGAAGAATTGAGAGAGCTCGGTGTTGATGATCTGACGATTTTTGCCACCAGCGCCGTGCGGGACGCGGCCAACCGGGAGGAGTTCCGTTCTCTGCTGAAAGAAAAAACCGGTGTCGATCTGCGGATCCTCAGCGGGGAGGAAGAAGCGTGGTATTCCTTCTCCGGTGCGGTCGGCGGCTTTGACTTTGATAAACAGCAATGTCTGCTCATCGATATCGGCGGCGGTTCCACGGAATTGGCGGCTTTTCAGCGGGGCAAACTGAAGGGGATCAGCATTCCCGTCGGCGCCGTTCGTTGGAAAGTCATGAATCTGCGCAGAGAAGAAGTGAAGGCTCGTTTCGCCTCGACCCTGACGCTGAACCACTTTGACGATGTACGTCATTTCATCGCTGTCGGCGGCACCGTTACCACGGCCGGTGCGGTCCTCGGTGAGATCGCCGAGTACAGCCGTGAAGCCATCCACGGTCGTTCTCTCGACTATACGACATTGACCCGATTAAAACGGCGGCTTGCCGCCATGACAACGGAGGAACGAAAAAAAGTCGTCGGCATGCCGGAAAAAAGAGCGGATATCATTCTGTACGGTTTGGAAATATTGGAGATCCTCTTTGAGATCTTCAACATTCCCCTGGTGTGGATCAGCGATTACGGCATCCTCGACGGTGTGCTCAGTGAATAAATGAAAACGAAAGGCTGTATGAAACATACGTTTCATACAGCCTCTTTTTTATGGGATCCGAAGCATTTTACCCTTTTGCGGGACATCGTTTTCAAGGTGATTGAACTCCTTCAGTTTCGCTACGGAAGCCGAAAACTTAGCGGCGATTTCCTCCAGGTCATCGCCTTCCCGGGTACGGTAGTAACGCAGACAAAATTTGGAATAGGGACAACATTTGACGGTAACTTCCTCTTTTTCTTCCGCCGCTGCCGCTTCTTCTGTTTGCTTGTTTCCGCGGGCGGGTTCATTTAATTTTTTCAGCGTTTCCCGCCAGGATTCGTCAATGCTGTTGATGTCTTTTTCTTCCCGCGTTTCCGTCTTCGTTTGAGCTTTTGTTTTTACCTGTTCGCTGTTGTTTTCATTGAAATGTTTTTCTTTTTCCGCATCCTCCTCCTTTTCGTCGTCGGCGCTTAAGGCCGTTTCTTCGCTAAAAGTATGGTTCTCCGGTTCAATTTGTTTGGAAGATTTATGCCAGCGAATTTCATAGGTCAAGCGGTAAACATCCTCGGATATGGGCTCTCCCTTCAATGACAGAATGGAGGGATCGACCGTAGTTTCCTGATCGCGGACGAGACCGCGGTCGGGAAGGAGTTCACTGAAATACTCCGCGCCTTCCCAAAGGCAATCCTCTCCGCCGCTTTCAAAATATCCCCGCCAAAGCAGATCTCCTTCGATGTGCAGTCCTTCCTCTGTGACGGTAACGTCCTTCAGAAGAACGCTCCCGGTCAATTTTGTCAGCGTTTCCATCGGCGGCAGCGTTGCGGGGATGTCAACGTTGCGTATTAATGTTGAGCGATGATCCATATATTTACTCCTTCCCGCGGCTTTCTTTTTGTTTTTAAATATATGCGCTCCCGATCGGTGTTAGAACGTCAGCGGCAAAGGTTCTCATAAATCGACAGGGTCTTTGAAGCTGTTTTCAAAAAGGAGTATTTTTCCCCGAGCCGCGCCGCTTTTCCCCCGAGCCGGTTTCGATAGCCGTCATCTTTGACCAGCCTCAGCATGGCTTTCCCCATGGCGACGGGATCGTCGGGATCGACATAAACGGCGCAGTCCGCCATGATCTCGGGGAGAGAAGAACGATCGGCGACAACGGAGGGACAGGCGCAGGCGGCGGCTTCCAGCGGCGGCAGACCGAATCCCTCATAAAAAGAAGGGTAAATCAGTGCGGCGGCAGCGGAATAAAAGTAAGGCAGATCCTTCTCGCCGACGTGATCCAGAAAACGGACAGAGGAGGTGACGCCGGTTTCTCCGACCAGCTTTCTCAGGCGTTCTCTGCGCTTTTCACCGCTGCCGATGACGATGAGCGGGCATTGACGGGGCAGCCACGGTCGGATCCCGGCGTAGGCGCGGATCAGTCCCGAGACGTTTTTTCTTTCATTCAGCCCGCCGACATACAGAAAAAACGGCGGCCGAAGTAAAAAATGCTTTCGGAGAAAAGCGGCAGCTACCGCCGGCGCGATCGGTTTCAGATCCGCTTTCGGCGCTTCCGCAATGACATGGATTTTATCTTCACCGACTCCCATAAGATCCATGATATCTTTTTTGCTGCAGGCTGAAACGGTGATGACCGCGTCGGCCTCTTTGATGGCCGGTAAAGCTTCCCGGCAAAAAATCTCACGGTAAGGCGAGCCGCAGTATTGGGGCAGAAGGAGGGGGATCATATCGTGAACGGTCAGTACGCTGTGGCGTCCCGGTCCTTTATCTCCGATGCCGTTTTGCAGATTGTGGACGACATCGAATGTCGCTGCCGTCTCGATTTTTCGGGCGGCCTGACGCTGCCAGAAATCCCGTTCCGTGCGGTGCGGAACGGAAAAACAGGTCTTTAAGGGCAGTATCCTTTCGCCGTTGAAAACAAAAATATCGTCGCTCCTTTTTATTTCAGCCATCGCTTTGAGAAGCTCCGCTGCATAGACACCGATCCCCGTGCGGCGATAGTGAAAAGCCGCGGCACCGTTGATCAGAATTCTCATTTTTTTACCTCGCAGTATCGTTTCAGTTCCGAGAGAGCCTTTTGTCTCGGCGCGGCGTTTTTAAGCTGCCGTTTCATCTTTTTTTCGATTCTGCGGGAATCATCCCTCTCACAATAACGGGCAAAAGCGGCGTGGTAGAAATCATAGGGAAATTTGAGCATGGCATAGATCAATCGTTTCTCCGCAGAGCCCAAAGGCAGGATCTTTTCATAGGAGAGCATGGCACGGATCGCATTCTCCGTCCGCCAATCGTTGGCCTTAAGTATTTTCAGGACCAAAGCCGCCAGATCGTGGCAGCTCAGATCGGCGATGGCATGATCGAAATCGCAGGCGGACACGGTACCGTTTTGATCGATCAGAAAATTATGATGAGCCGGATCATGGTGGCAGAAACCGCCTTCCTTTTGTTTGTTTTGATTGAGAACGGAATAAAATTCACTCAGATCCGTGAGGACAGCGTCAATTTCTCCGAGCTGATCATCGAGAAGTGTCAAAAAAAATTCGTCGAAAGAATGAGGTTCCTTTTTGGATTGTTCCCTTTGAAAGCGCAGAAGATTGTCGCGGCTTGTTCGCATCGATTCGATCAGCGTACCCCATTTGATTCGCGATGAGCCCTGTTCGGTATATTGAAAGCCTTTGGCGGCGGTATGCATCATACCGAGACAGATCGCGACTTTTTCGCAGTCTTCTCTTTTTTGATAGGAAGGCATTTCTCCTTTCAGGGCTTTGGTCAGCAGCAGCGTCGTATCCTGCAGCGAGCAGGTGGCCGCACCGTCGCGGGTGGGGATGATTTCGTTGAAATCGCGGAATCCCGTTTTTGTAAGATAGGACATTGCCGCGGATATAAAATCCATTTCCTGCCGGGGTAAAGTCAGAAGCTTTAAAACGCGGTCTTCTTTATCGCTTTTAAGCAGAAAAACTTTTCCTTTTTTCAGTGTCACGATTTCTTTGACGGGCATAGAATAAAGTAAAGATACGGTTGAGAATAATTCCGTCATAACACAGCACCTCAAAGCATTGATATGCGTTCGCGGGATGATCTATGACGCCGGGAATCTGTCATAAAAGCTTTATTCTTTCATAAATAAAGAACTAAAGGAGGAAAACATATGCAGGATTTTGACAACAACTGCCCTTACAGCGAAGAAGAAGCGGCGCATATGCTTCGTGATGTTTCCGAGGCCTACTATTTTACCGTTTCCGCGGCGGAAAAGTTCAACAATCTGACCGCCGTTCACAAGCATCAGCTGGAAAAGGCTGTGGATCGTGCCGCGGATCTGGGGAAACTCGTTGACACGCTGGCAAAGATCGTCAAGGATGAAATTTGAGTGAAGGGGAAAAGGGGCGGCGGTTCTCCGCCGCTTCTTTTTTTTTTACTTTTTCCGTTACGAATTTGTGTTATAATATATAAAGAAAAAAAAATGAGGAGAAACGAAACGATGGATGAAATCAAGAAGAAGAAAATCCTTTCAATCATCGATTATACGCTTTTGAATCCCAATGCCGAAGAGGACATGCTCCTCCGTTTGGCCGAGGAATCCCTCGAATATCACACTGCCTCTGTCTGTGTGATGCCCTGTGCCGTCAAAAAATTGAGGGAAAAATATCAAGACACGCTGACGATCTGCACCGTTATCGGTTTCCCTTTGGGATATCAAACCACCGAGGCCAAGAAGGCCGAAGCCGCCGACGCTCTCGCCAACGGCGCCGACGAGCTGGATATGGTGATGAACCGCGTCGACCTGAAGAACGGCCGGGACGACGCCGTGACGGAAGAGATCCGCGAGATCAAAGAAATATGCGGGGAAAAAATCCTTAAGGTGATCGTGGAAAGCTGTGACCTCAGCGAGGAGGAAAAAATCAGAGCTTGTCGCTGTGTCAGCGCGGGCGGCGCCGATTTTATCAAAACCTCTACCGGTTTCGGCAAAGGCGGCGCTGTTTTGGCTGATGTAGAATTATTTCGAAACCATATCGATAAAAATGTAAAAATAAAAGCCGCCGGCGGCATTCGACGGATTGTCGATCTGGAAGCGTTTTTTGATGCCGGCTGCGATCGTATCGGCGCCAGCTGCGGTGTGGAGGTATTGAAATGAAAGAGAAAGCATTGATTCAAGCTGCTGCCGAGGCACGCAAACAAGCATATGCACCCTATTCCGGTTTTAAAGTCGGCGCGGCACTGCTGACCGAGGATCAAAAAATATACGTCGGCTGCAATATGGAAAACGCGGCCTATTCACCGTCTCTCTGCGCGGAACGGGCGGCTTTTGCCGCCGCGATCGGTGCCGGAGAACGGGCATTCAGCGCCATTGCCATCATCGCCGGAGAAAAGGATTACTGTGTGCCCTGCGGCGTCTGCCGCCAGGTGATGGCGGAATTTTGCGAAGAGGATTTTCTTATTATCGCCGCGAAAACAGAGGAAGATTATCGGAAATATCGTCTCAAAGAGCTGATTCCGCATAGTTTTTGTCTTGAATAGAAAAAGAAAATAAAAATCAACCAATTTTTTTTGAAAAAAGTATAAAAAAGGGGTTGACGAAGTATCTTAAAAGTGGTAGAATAGCATTCGCTGACGCACAAAAGGTGCTGATGCGTATCGGTCTTTGGGAACTAAACAGTAGAGCTTGTGAAGATAAGTCGGAGAGTGAAGACTCTTCGGCGCGGGTTCCGCGGTCATC
>CACXDX010000108.1 GCA_902766525.1 uncultured Bacillota bacterium
TATGTATCGGGCAGGTCATTTTCATAAAGAACATAATCACCTTTTTTCGTTTTGCCGAAAACAAAGGCATTGGCCTCGTTCAGATTCGCGGCGACAAAAAGCCGATCCTCATCGAAGCCCGCTTCCAAAAGACCCTCTTTGATTGCGGTTGTTTGATTTTCACCGACAAGGGCGACAAAATCACAGGCCCGCGCGGCCGAAATGCCGAATTTTTTATTTTCCTCATATTCCTTTTCACCCAGCTCCACCATACCCGGAGTGATGAGGAATTTCTTTCCGCCTTCGAGATGAGCGAGAACATCCATGGCGGCGGCGGCGCCGACGGGATTGGAATTGAAGGCGTCGTCAATGATGTGCAGACCGTTTGATGTCGTTTTCAGTTCCAAACGGTGTTCCACCGGAGCGAGAGCCGTTACGGCGCGCTTCATCTGTTTATAGGACACGCCGAGCTGACGCGCCATCGCGGCGGCGCCGACGATATTATAGACGTTATGAATGCCGAGAAGACGAGTACGCAGCGATTCGGCGGCACCGTCTTTGGAACGCAGCACAAATTCCATCCCGCGTTCGTTATAATGAATATCCTCGGCCCAAAAATCGAGATCTTCACCGTTCACACCGTAGGAAACAACACGACAGGCCGCTTTTACGGCATTGGCGCGAATCGCTTCATCATCAAAATTCATGACCGCGATGCCGTTGGCGGGAAGAGCTTCGACCAGTTCGAACTTCGTATTCACGATATTTTCAAAGCTGCCGAAAGATTCGAGATGAGATTCGCCCAAAGCGGTAAGAATACCGTATTGCGGCGCGACGAGATCACAGAGTTCCCTGATATCGCCGGGCTGTTTCGCGCCCATTTCCGTCACAAAAGCCTGATGGATCGGCTTCAGCTGTTCACGGACGATCCGGGTGATGCCCATCGGCGTGTTGTAGGAACCGGGGGGCATCAACGTATAATATTTTTCCTCAAGCATCCGGTTGAGGATGTGTTTGACCGAGGTTTTTCCGTAGCTGCCGGTAACGGCGACTTTGATCAGATCCGTTTCCTCCGCCAAAAGCTCTTTCGCTTCGGCAAAATAGCGGTCTTTCAAATGCTCCTCATAGGGAATCGTCAACGTATTGGCGGCTAAAATGAAGAGCGGCGAGAGGAAGGGCAGCAGCGCCATGAGCCAAAGACAAACGGCACGAATACTGCCGGAAGCGCCCATATTGGCAACGGCAAGAAAGAGCAAAGCCATGGCGGGAAGGAAAAAGATGATGAGCATAACAACGTAGAGACGCGTCGCTCTTTGCGTAAAGACCAAAGGCTTTTTGGGCGGTGTTTTGTCTCTCCCCCTGAGGAAAATCAAATAAGCCAAAACCCAAAGGACAAGGGCGACAAGCTCCGCAACGATACCGCCGAGGAAGAGAGGAACAGCCGCCAGCAAGGCCAGTAAATCGCTATACCGCCGTTTTCCCTTGGTTTTGTACCATTGACCGTAACGATCATTCCTATAGGTATTGAGCTGCATCATGTGAAGCTCCTCGCTGAGACGGGCCACGGCATAAAGGACATAGGGTACCGAAGCAACGATCCAGACGAGGGATAGAATGGAATAGACCATGATGATTCCTCCTCAGATAAAAGCTTTGCAAACGCCGATAAAGCGATTTTTTTCTTCAAGAAAGGCAAAATGACCGCGACCGGAGAAAACGATCAATGCCGCGTCAACATGATTTTTCTTTAAAATCTCTTCCATTTTTTCTCCGTCCGAAAGCGGCGTCGCCGTATCTTCACTGCCCCAGATCAGCAGCGTCGGTACACGCACCTCGGCAAGGACGCCGGAGAGATCTTCATTGACAACGGTGGAGAGAATACGCTTCATCGTCGGCGAAGCGGCATTGTAATCCGCCGATCCGCGTTTATCCCGCTGTTTTGCCAGAATTTCATCTTTTTTCCCTTTCAAACCCGGCAAAGACAGCACCTTTTTCATCGCCTTATAGGAATAAACTTTCGTATAATAGGAAGCCGAACGGTGCGGCTTGATCCCGGCGCTGTCCGTTAAAATCATTTTTTCGGCGAGACCCGCCGCGGCCAGGGAAATCGCAATGCGGCCGCCGTTGGAATGGCCGATCAGCACCGGTTTTTCCAGCTTTAACGCTTTCATAAAGTGACTGAAAAAGGCAGAAAAATCTTTTGTGCCCCAATCCGCCGGCGGTTCCTCGCTTTCGCCGAAACCCGGGATATCCGGAGCGATCACGAGGTGATCGCCTTTTAAAGCGTCAATCAGCGGCTGCCAGTGGCCGCCGTTGCAGCCCCAGCCGTGAAGCATCAGTACCGGAGGGCCTTCCCCTTCTTCGATATAACTGATTTCCAACCCGTCAACGATGATTCTTTTTTTCATTTTCACCGATTCCTTTTCTTTGCTGTGACATGAGGCAGCCGCTTCTTTTACTTCCTGTCCAGGGAACGGAAGCGTATCGCCTCTAAAATATGTTCTTTTTTGATTCGCTCTTCTCCCGCGAGGTCGGCAATGGTGCGGGCGACCTTGAGGATACGGTCATGACCGCGGGCACTGAGCTTCAGGCGACGAAAAGCCTTCTCCAATACGGAAGAAGTTTCGTCATCGAGAGCGCAAAAGCGATCCAGATAGCGTCGGTCCAAACCGGCGTTGACCATAATCGGCAGCCCTTCATAGCGTTTTTTCTGGATATCTCTGGCGGCGATGACCCGTCGCCGGATGGCGGCGGAAGATTCCTCTTTATGTTCTCCGGAAGAATCATGGAGCTCACCGTAGGTCACACGGCTGACGTTCATATGCAGATCGATACGATCCAAAAGCGGACCGCTCAATTTGTTGAAATAACGGTTGATCTGCTGATCGGTACAGCGGCAGTCTTTTTCGGGATCGCCGTAATAGCCGCAGGGACAGGGATTGCAGGCGGCAATAAGCTGAAAATCCGCCGGAAATGAGCAGGTTCCCGAGGCTCTGGCGATATGAATCACCTTATCCTCCAAAGGCTGGCGCAGCACCTCCAAAACATTTTTGGGAAATTCCACGATTTCATCGAGGAAAAGAACGCCGTGGGTCGCGAGACTGATCTCACCGGGCTTCGGATAAGCGCCGCCGCCGGTGAGACTTATCGCCGAGGAGGTATGATGGGGAGAGCGAAAGGGCCGTTCTTTGACGAGATCGCGTCCGCCCAATTCTCCGGCAAGACTGTAGAGAGAAGTCACATCAAGAGATTCTTCCCGGCTCAACGGCGGCAAAACAGAAGGAAAACTTCGGGCCAGCAGCGTTTTCCCGCTGCCGGGAACACCGATCATCAAAGCGTTGTGACCGCCTGCCGCGGCGATTTCCAGACCTCTTTTGATCATGGTCTGTCCTTTGATGGCGCTCATATCGATAAAGGAAGAAAATTCTCTGTCATCAAAGGTCAGCGCGTCTTTATCCATGCGCGTCGGCGAAAATTCCGCCGTACCGTAAAGCAGCTCCCCCAAAAAACGCAGGGAAGAAACGGCCTGAACAAAACCGCGGCCGAAGAAAGCGGCTTCTCCGCTGTTGGCTTCGGGTAAAAAGAAACGCAGATCGTTCACGTCTTCTCCGAGAGAAGCGCAAATGCCGCCGACCATCGGCAAAACACCGTTGATCGCGGTGACAGATCCGTCCAGAGACAATTCACCGAAGAAAAAGTCATTTTCGCGAATGGCGGAAACCGGCAGCTGATCGGTGGCGAGAAGCAGAGCCGCGGCAATGGGAAGATCAAAACCGGTTCCGCTCTTTTTCAAATCCGCCGGAGCAAGATTGACGATGATACGTTTGGCGGGGAAAACAAAACCGGCATTTTTCAACGCGGCTTTCACCCGCTCACGACTTTCCTTAACGGCTGCCTCGGGCAGACCGACGATCTCAAAACAGGGCATCCCGTTGGCGATATCGGCCTCAACGGTAACGAGATGAGCTTCCAAGCCGTACAGCGCCACGGAACGTACTTTTGCCAGCATAAGAAAAAGGCCTCCGATCTTCTCCCGCCCGACAGGCTTTATCTGCAATAAGCCTATCGTACTTATGATATCCTAATATAACATTATATAAAAAAGAAAGCGAATGTCAATACATATATATTGTAGATTTTCATTCGCTTCCCGTTCAATTTGTAATTTTTCATTCTGTTCAGGAAAAGATATCTTCATAAATCTCCGTCCGTAAAACGCGATCGTCCGTATCGAGAATGACGGCGACGGCAAAGAAACGGATATCCCGCTCGGCATCGGGGAGAGAACAAAGATAAACCTCGGCGGCACGTTTCAGCCGGCGCTGCTTTTGGGGCGTGATGCTTTCCAAAGCACTGCCGAAACGGGTGTTCCGCCTCGTTTTGACCTCGACAAAAACAATCTCATCCCCTTTTTCGAGGATCAGATCAAGTTCACCGCCGCGGATCGTATAATTATGTTCCAGCAAACGATATCCCCGCTTCAGCAAAGCCTTGGCGGCGACGCGCTCGCCGTAATAGCCGATATCTTTTCGATTTCCCATATCATTTCACCTTAAAGGAACGGCGGTGGATCGGAGAAAAACCCATTTCTTTAACGGCTTCACGATGAGCCTTGGTGGGATAACCTTTGTGACCGGCAAAACCGTACCCGGGATAAAGGGCGTCATAGCCGATCATTATCCGGTCTCTCTCCGTCTTGGCCAAAATGCTGGCGGCGGCGATCGACGCGGAAAGAGAATCTCCCTTGATCAGCGCTTGCTGAGCGAGATCAACCCTGCGCATGGTATGAGGTCCGTCGATGAAAACGACATCCGGAGAAAAACCCTTCTCAATCAGTTCATCCACAGCCAGCGACATCGCCTTCAGCGACGCTTCCAAAATATTGATCCTGTCGATTTCATCATGTTCCACGCGGGCCACGGCCCAGGCCAGCGCACGTTCTTTAATGATCGGCTCCAGTTTGAAACGACGCTTTTCGCTCAGCTTTTTGGAGTCGTTGAGTCCGGAGATCTCGGCAAAGGGCGGCAAAATCACGGCGGCCGCCACGACGGGCCCGGCCAAAGGTCCTCTGCCGGCCTCATCACAGCCGACGACAAGGAGCCTGTCCCGGCGATAATATTCTTCTTCAAAACGATACATTTCCTTCAAACGCATCGCTTCTTTTTCATGATCTGATGAATTCATTCCGGCAGCTCCAGCATAAATTTCCCCAATTTGCCTTCTCGATATTCCTTCAAAAGCATGATATAGGTCTCCTCTTCCCGTATCCCGCCTTTACGCACCATACCGCGATTGCGCGCGATTTGTTCCAACAGCTCCTCGGCGTGTTCGGGCATTTCCTCGACACGGTAGCGTTCCCTGAAAACTTCGGGACGCTGATCCTTCAGCCAGTTCAGCAAAAACCATCCGCAATCCTCCTCGGAACACGCGTCTCTGCTGATGGAACCGACGGCGGCCAGAGCCAGCGCCGCGTTTTGATCATCCAGTCTGGGCCAAAGAATGCCGGGGGAATCGAGAAGTTCCAGATGATCGCCGCTGCGCACCCATTGCAGAGAACGGGTCAATCCCGGTTTATTTCCGGTCTTCACCCTGTTTGCGCCGACCATGGCGTTGAGCAGAGCGCTCTTGCCGGAATTGGGGATGCCGACGATCATAATACGCAGCGGCCGGGGACGGCGCCCCCGTTCTTTTAATCGTTCACAGAGAGCCCGATATTCCCGATCCAGATATTGATCCAGATCCTTTAAGCCCTTTTTTTTACGGGCTGCGGAGGCAAAAACCGCAGGCTGCTTCCGATCCCGGAAAAAGGCAAGCCAGCGCCGCTGTTCCTCATCGCCGGTCAGATCGGCTTTATTGAGTACCAGCAGCGAAGGTTTATTCCCGATCAGCTGCTTCAACTGCGGATTTCTGGAGCTTCGGGGCAGCCGGGCATCGCCGATCTCCAATATCAGATCGCAGAGAGACGCCTGTTCTTTGATTTGCCGGCCGGCTTTCGCCATATGTCCCGGATACCAGTTGATATTTTCTGCCATGATAAGCACATCCTTTGCAAAAAAGAAAGGGACTTATAAAGTCCCTTTCTCCCATACCTGAAAACGTTATTTGCGCAGTTCTTTGATTCTCGCGGATTTCCCGGTGAGATTGCGCAGATAGTAAAGTTTCGCACGGCGAACCTTGCCGCGGCGAATAATTTCGATTTTGTCCAGTTTCGGCGAATGAACGGGAAACGTTCTTTCAACACCGATATTCTTGGAGATACGACGAACGGTAAAGGTTTCCGTCGCGCCTCTGCCTTTTCTGGCAATGCAAACGCCTTCATAGGCCTGAACACGTTCCTTATCGCCTTCTTTAATCTTTACATGGACTTTTACGGTATCCCCCACGCGGAAGCGAGGAATATCTTCCTTCAGATAAGGCTGTTCAACTAATTCGATAAGATTCATGATATTCTCCTCTCATTTCCTGATGTTCATACACGGAACTTCCCCGCCAGAGGACCATCGCTGTACACAATGCCTAATTATTTTAGCACAATCAAAAAATAAATGCAAGAACTTTTTTGGAGATTATTCTCCGAGCAAGCGATCGAGAATGATGGAAACCGCACTGCGCACCGAAAGATGATTGTAATCTCCCCGACCGACAATGGGTTTCAGAACATAGTTCATTTCTTCCATCAGCTCATCGGTGAGACCGTATCCTGTGCCGAAAACCAGCAGACAGCTGTGATTTTCCCGGATCATGATTTCCTTCAGCTCTTCATAGGAAACGATATCCCTGCGGATCTTAGCCGTCGTTGCCACCTTCAAGGGCGCTTCGCCTTGAATTTCTTCAATACGGGAAACAACATCATCCAGAGTATCCACAACGGAAACGAGGGAAAGCGCTTCCCTGCGGTCGGGATTGATTTTGCTGCCGTGACCCGATGTCCAATAATTCAGCAGCTGTTTTGTCAGCTCTTTCTGTTCTTCTCCGGGCTGGACGATATAGTACCCTTTTACGTTATAGGTACGACTCAGGCGGGCGATATCATGAATATCCAGATTCGTCACCGAGGTGGCGATGACATTACCTTTGGGATCCAAAACGGGATAATGAACCAGAGCGATATAGACATCCACCCGTTCAACGGCTGCGGCACGCTCTTCCGCATACAGCTGCCGCTCCTCATCACTTAACGGCACTTTTTTCAAAAGGTCGGGGCGATTCAAAGAAGTACGCCGCAAACTTTGTTCTCTGCGCCATGCTTCGATCACTTTATGGTTGCCGCAAAAAAGAACATCGGGAACGGCCTCTCCTTCAAAGACACGCGGACGCGTATACTGAGGGTATTCCAGCAACCCTTCGTTAAAGCTTTCCTGTTCCAAAGAAGCGCTGTCACCGAGGACACCGTCTAACAGGCGAACAACGGAATCGGTGATGACCATCGACGGCAGTTCGCCGCCGGTCAGGACATAGTCGCCGATACTGAATTCCTCCGCACCGGTGAGATCGACGACTCGCTGATCGATGCCCTCGTAATGACCGGCAATGATAAACAGCTCTTCTTCTCCGGTAAGCCGTTCGGCCTCCCGTTGATGAAAGGGCCTTCCCGCGGGCGTGGTAACAATGACCTTCGCCCCTTTCTGCCAGCCATTGGCTTTTAAAGCGGCCATGATCGGCTCCACCTTCATTACCATACCGGCACCGCCGCCGTAAACGATATCGTCGGCAAAGTGAGGATCTTCGGCATAGGAACGGATATTAACGACATTGACGGAAGCGATCTCTTTTTTTTGCGCTCTGCCCATGATGCTCTCACCCATCGGGACATAAGCATCGGGGAAAAGCGTTAAGATATTAACCTTCATGATAGGCACAAGCCTCCCTTAAACCGGGCAAAAGACGTACGATCATTTTTTTTCGGGCAACATCCGCATCAAGCACGACCTGCTTTAAAGCCGGCAGCAGCAAACCGTCGCCGTTTTCATCGACGACACGATAAACGTCGTTGGAACCGCTGGCAATGATCTCCCGGATCGTCCCGAGAAAAGAGCCGTCTTCCTCGAAGACCTCCATACCGATAAGCTGGTAATGATAAAAAACATCGTCAGCCGGGGGATCGGACGCTTCCTCTACCTGCAAAAAAGACGCTTTGAGCAATTCCGCTTGGCTGCGGTCATCGATCCCGGCGAATTTTACGATCAAAAGATCATCCTTGGCGGCACGAACCGAGCTCACTTTAAAATACGCATTCTTTTTTTCGATAAAGAGACTGCTTCCCCGACGAAAACGGCGGGGATTGTCCGAAAGCAATTTTACTTTAACTTCGCCGCGAATGCCGTGAGCGGATAAAATTTTTCCGACTATGATTTGATCTGCCATTTTTCCTTTAAAGATGGGACAAGGATAACTCCTTGCCCCAACGTGTCTTTAACCGATAATGTCCAGTGTCGCTTTTTGCTTATTCTTCGTGGTATAAGCTTTAAGGACCGTACGAATAGAACGAGCGATGCGCCCCTGCTTGCCGATGATCTTACCCATATCTTCCGGCGCGACTCTCAGCTCCAGAACAGTGCCGTGTTCCTTTTCCACCTCGGTAACGGAAACAGCGTCGGGATTCGTCACCAGTGAACGGGCGATATATTCAATCAAATCCTTCATGATAACACCTTACTCAGCGAATGCCGGCCTTTTTCAAAAGATTCTTCGCCGTATCCGTAGCCTGAGCGCCTTCGGACAACCATTTTTCGGCCTTTTCCTTATCGATCTTGATTTCGGCGGGATCCGTCAGCGGATTGTAATAACCGAGGGTTTCAAGAAAACGACCGTCGCGGGGATAGCGGGAATCACAAACGATAACACGGTAAAAAGGTGCTTTTTTGCTGCCCATTCTTTTCAATCTGATTTTAGTTGCCATAATTTTCCTCCAAAAAATAAAATAATAATATTTGATCTATTATAGATGACTATAATAAAAAGTTGAACTGCTCTTAAAAACCGGGAAAACCGGTGAAGCCGCCGCCGCGCTTGCTTTGGCGTTTGGCCATACCGCCGAGCTGCTTCATCATTTTTTTTGTCTGCTCAAATTGCTTTAGGAGCTTGTTGATCTCCTGTACCGAAGTACCGCTCCCGGCGGCGATGCGTTTTTTGCGGCTGCCGTTGAGAATCGATTGGTTGCGCCGTTCCTCCGGCGTCATACTTTGGATAATGGCTTCGGTACGTTTCATTTGATCTTCATCGATCTCAACGTTTTTCAGCGCTTTGTTGATGCCGACGCCGGGAAGCATGCCGACGAGTTCCTGGATGGAACCCATTTTTTTCATGCTCTGCATCTGTTCGTAAAAATCTTCCAGAGAAAATTCCGAGCTTAAAATACGCTCTTCCATCTCTTTGGCCTGTTTTTCATCGTAAGCGGTCTGAGCTTTTTCGATCAGCGTGAGCACGTCGCCCATGCCGAGAATACGGGAAGCCATACGGTCGGGATAAAAGACTTCCAAAGCGTCATTTTTCTCGCCCATCCCCACAAATTTAATGGGTACACCGGTCACGGATTTGACCGAAAGCGCGGCGCCGCCTCTGGCGTCACCGTCAAGCTTGGTTAAAATCAAACCGGACAATTCCAGACTTTCATGGAAAGCCGCGGCCACATTGACGGCATCCTGACCGGTCATGGCGTCGACAACGAGAAGGATCTCATCGGGATCCAGCGCTTCTTTAATGTCACACAGCTCCTGCATGAGATCTTCATCGACGTGAAGGCGACCGGCGGTGTCAAGGATCAGGATATCATTGCCGTTCTTTTTCGCGTGTTCCAAGCTTTCCTTCGCCACTTCCAGCGGCGAGGAATCCACCGTCTTGGCAAAGACCGGAAGATCGACGCTTTCTCCGACGACCTGAAGCTGCTTGATGGCGGCGGGACGCTGTAGATCGCAGGCCGCGAGAAGAGGCCGGCGGCCCTGAGATTTAAAATGATTCCCCAGCTTACCGACGGTGGTCGTCTTCCCTGCGCCCTGAAGACCGCAAAGCATGATCACGGTCGGCGGTTTGGAGGCGATCCTGATCTTGCTTTCGCTGGAACCCAAAAGCTCGATCATTTCCTCGTTGACGATCTTTACCACCTGCTGACCGGGGGTAAGACTTTCCAATACCTCAGCGCCGAGGGCGCGTTCCTTTACCGAAGAAATAAAAGATTTGACAACTTTAAAATTAACATCCGCTTCCAACAGGGAGAGACGGATCTCCCGCATGGCTGTGTTGATGTCATCTTCGGTGAGCTTGCCTTTATTTCTCAATTTTGCAAAGGTTTCCTGCAGTTTTGCAGCCAACGAACCGAATATTGCCATTTCATTTCCTTTCGATGCGGTCGATCGCGGCGATCTCCGCCGCGATTTCCCGGGCTAAAGCTGAAGAGGGAGCATCATCAAGAATGTGACGGATGCGATCCAGATGTTCCTCAATATCGAGAAATTTCTCGGCGAGACCGAGTTTTTCCTCATATTCATCGAGGATCTTATCTGTTCGCCGTATCATATCATGGACAGCCTGCCGGCTGACGCCGACGATCTCCGCGATTTCGGCGAGGCTCATATCCTCACCGACGGCCAGATCGTAGATCTCCCGCTGTTTGGCCGTGAGCATCATTCCGTACACGTCAAAAAGCAGGGCTTTTCTGCCGATATTGTCCATGTCATCACCTTCCGGAGAAAAGTACTTACATAGGATATCACATCCGGGAAGCAATGTCAAGTATTTTTCCTTGTCACCCGAAAAAGACGTAAGAATATGCCGCCCGAATCTCTTCGGGCGGCATCCTTTCATGAAACAAATTCGGGATATTTCAGTGATCGGAAACGAAACGGGCAAGGATCGAAGCGACCTGAGCGCGGGAAGCGTTTTCCTGAGGACGCAGCGTCTTATCGGGAAATCCCGAAATATAACCGCAGGCCACAGCCCATTCCATGGCGGGCACGGCATAAGCGGAAACCGCGGCGTTATCTCCGAAGCCGCTCAA
>CACXDX010000109.1 GCA_902766525.1 uncultured Bacillota bacterium
ACGCATTTCACTTTCGTCGAAATTGCCCGCGCCGGCTCTGGCTCCGTACGCGCTGCCGGCAAGATAAACCGCATCGGCACCGTTGGCGATCGCCGCTTTTAATGAGTCGGGTTTCCCGGCGGGAAGCAGTAATTCCATAGACATATTTTATTTCTCCGTTCATTATCTCTCAACGCGCAGCAAGCCCGAAGCGGGAATGATTTCCACACCGCGCGCTTTCAGCGCGTCCAGAAACAGATTGATGCCGATGCTGTCGCTGGCCATGTGGCCGGCGATGATTACATTGATATGATTCTTTTCGGCTTCTTCCCTGGCTTCATCCCGCATATGCATACAAACGCAGGTACCGAATCCGCGGGACGATAATTCGCGATACATTTCTTTGGCCGTACCGGTTCCGCCGGTCATTTCACAAAGGATCCTGCCGCAGGAATTTTCCCTCTTACCGTTTAAGATCACGGGACCGTCCATATTTTTCGCGGCCAACCGATATTCCGGGATATCAAAGAGAAGATCAAGAACATCACCGACATTTTGCGGTTCTTCTTTTTTAAAATAATCGTCAAGAAACTTCTGAACAAGATTATCACAGGGTGTGTGACAGCTCATCAGCGGCATATCCAATAATTTCGCGGCATCGACGGCACGCTGAAAATTGGAAGCCATGAGTCTGCGTCGAATCTCCTCGATGCGCGGTCCCATCAATCCTTCGGCAATATGGACGGGAATTCCCTCCCCGGCAAAAATCTGAGACTGCATCCCCATAATATTACTGAGCCCGACAAGACCGGCGCCTTCGGGATGGTGGGTCAGCACCATATCGATGGGCATACCCTTTTCCCTCAGACGATCGGCAAGCAGGATCTCCTGAGTCTCCATATCGACACCGCAGATCAAGCCGAAGATATCCTCATCACCCTCACCGTTTAAGATCCTGGAATCGGCATAAGGATTTTCCAAAAGTTCCAAAGGAAAAGCTTCCTTTTCTTTTCCCTTAAGATTCTCGTAAATATGTTTTTGATGATCAAGCTCTTTTTGAATGCCGCTCTCGCCGCGGGGATCGGCCGCTTTGCCCATTTTGACGGCAAGCTCATGGATTTCTTTTAATTTCAACGCAGGCAACTTCCCTTCATAATTTCATCGAGGCGATTTCGTCGCGAAACGAATTATAATCCTTTTCCAATTTGATATAATCATCCCTGAATTCCATGGCGATCAGAACAGCCGCTTTCGTCACGGTCAAAGACGGATTTTCTTCACGCATTTTCATAATTCGTTCATCGATGGATTCGGCAAGAGACAACAGATATTCGTCGTCTTCGCTTGTCTTCAAAAAAAAGCTCTGTCCGGCGACAGTCACCGGAACTTTTTTCTGTTCCGCCATAGCCGCACCCTCCTTTTCTCAGGAACGCAGAACGATACCGTATTGATCGCTCAAAGAGGTTTTGATCCTTTCAACACTTTCATTGACTTCTTCCGCTTTTAACGTACGTTCTTTGGCGCGGAAAACCAGATTATAGGCAAGGCTCTTCTTACCGGCTTCGATACGGTCACCTTCGTAAATATCAAAAAGCTCGATCTTTTTCAGATATTCGCCGCCGGCCGCACCGATGACCTTTTCAATGGCGCCGGCTTCGATATCTTTATCGGCGACAAAAGCCAGGTCGATTTCGACGGCGGGGAATTTCGAAATCGCTTCGTAAACGATTTCATTATCGGCCAGTTTGACCAACGCATCCAGATCGAGTTCAAAGACGACGGCTTTCTGGGGAAGGTCATAATTGGCGGCGCAAAGAGGATGCAATTCTCCGAGATACCCGACGACCTTACCGCCGATGAGAACATCACACCCTCTTCCGGGATGAAGGAAAGGCTCAATATGATCGGCGGATACCTCAAAATCATCGATGCGCAAAGCATGGAGCAGCTGTTCCAGTACGCCTTTCATATAATAGAAATCTTTTTCGGTCTTTTCCCCGTTCCAGCCTTTATGGAAGGAGCCGCTGGCAATCGCCGTGACCATTTTCTTTTCCCGAGGCATTTTTTCACCGGAGATCGGATAATAACCGCTGGCAATTTCAAAGAGCGAAAGATTGAGATTGCGATGACTGATATTTTTCGCCGCACTGCTGATGATCCCGGGAAGGACAAGGGTACGAACGACGCCTTGTTCATCGCTAAAGGGATTCATGATCCTGATACTGTCACGGCGGGGATCGTCTTCCGGCAGCAAAAGCATATCGTAATGATTCTTATTCATGAAACTGTAGGTGATCGCTTCGTCAAAGCCCATGCCGACGAGGGCGGCGCGCACTTTGTCCGTGACCTTTTGACCTTTGGTCTTTTTGCCTTCGGTCATTTTGCCCGAGGGAAGCGTTGCCGGGATTTTATCATAACCGTTGAGGCGGGCGACTTCCTCGATGAGGTCCACTTCTCTTTCGATATCGGTACGGTAGAAAGGAACGGTAACACGAATGCCGCCGTCAATCGCTTCATATTCAAATGCCAGGCCGGTCATCATTTCAACCATAGCCTCATCTTTGATATCAACACCGATCAAAGAACGGGCATGATCAAAAATAAGATCCACTTTTCTCTTGCGGAATTCACCGTCAAAGGAATCAAGGGTACCGTCAACGAGCGTACCGCCGGCGTATTCACAAAGCAGCTGGCAAATACGTTCCGACGCTCTTGCGGCCGCTTCCATATCGATTCCTTTTTCAAAACGGGAGGAAGATTCCGAGGCAAGACCGAGTTTTCTCGAGGTCAAACGGATCGATTTCGGATAAAAGTAAGCGCATTCGATCAGAATATTCGTCGTTTGATCCGTGATTTCCGTATTCTGCCCGCCCATAACCCCGGCAACACAGGCCGGTTTCTCACCGTCACAGATCATCAGCATATCCGTGTCGAGATCTCTTTCCTGTTCATCAAGGGTGATGATTTTTTCGCCTTCCGCGGCACGACGCACAATGATCTCATGGCCGGCAAGGGTATCATAGTCAAAAGTATGAGAAGGCTGATTCATCTCCAGCATGACATAGTTGGAAATATCAACGATATTGCTGATCGAACGGATACCGGCAGCCGCCAGACGATGACGCATCCACATCGGCGAAGGACCGACCTTCAGATCTCTGACCAGTTTCGCCGTATAACGGGGGCACAGATCCTTGTCCAAAACGGTGACCTTGGCATAATCCCCAATCCTGCCTTCGGTTTTCGGCAAAACAACTTCGGGCAAGGTCAGCGGCTTGCCGCTGATCGCCGCGACTTCTCTGGCCAGATTGATCACGGAAAGACAATCGGCGCGGTTCGGCGTCAGTTCAAATTCCAAAATGGCGTCATCGAGATCGAGGGCATCAACGATGTCGTCACCGACCTTAAGATCATCGGGAAGAATGAAAATACCGCCGTCGCTTTCGGCTGTGGCAAGTCCGTCGGGGATCTGAAGTTCCGTAACGGAGCAGAGCATCCCCTGAGAAACAACACCGGCCTTGTCCGCCGCTTCAATATGAAAACCGCCGGGCAGATCGGCGCCGATCTTTGCCAAAGGCACCTTGATGCCGACTTTTACATTGGGAGCGCCGCATACGATGGTCAGATCTTCGCCGAGACCGGCGTCGACCGTACAAACATGCCATTTGGTATGTTTGGGATCGGGATGATTTTCCACCGATTTGATTTTGGCGACAACGACGTTTTTGATTCCCTTATTGAAATATTCGATACCTTCAACGCTGAGACCGACAAAAGTCAGGCGATCCGCCAGCTCTTCCGGACTCCATTCGATGGGAACGAGAGATTTCAGCCATTGATAAGATACATTCATTTTTAAACTACCTCCTCAAAATTCACCGAGAAAACGTACGTCGTTGTCGTAGAACACACGAAGATCATCGATACCGTATTTCAACATCGCAATGCGTTCAACGCCGAAACCGAAGGCAAAACCCTGCAGCTTTGTGCTGTCGTAACCGGCCATCTCCAAAACATGGGGATGGACCATACCGGCACCGAGGATTTCCAACCATCCGGAATCGCTGCAGGTACGGCAGCCTTTGCCGCCGCAGATCCCGCAGGACACGTCAACTTCCGTACTGGGTTCGGTAAACGGGAAATAGCTGGGGCGCAAACGAATTTCACGATCCGGCCCGAATAATTGCTGCATAACTTTGAGCAGCGTGCCTTTTAAATCGGCCATGGAAATGTTTTCGTCGATAACGAGGCCTTCGATCTGATGGAACATCGGTGAATGCGTGGCGTCGTCATCACGACGGAAAACGCGGCCGGGGCAAATCACTTTCACAGGATACTCGGGTACTTTTGCCGCCATCGTTCTGACCTGCATCGGCGAAGTATGGGTCCGCAAAAGAATATCTTCGCTGATATAGAAAGAATCCTGCATATCACGGGCGGGATGATCCTTGGGCAGATTCAGTCCTTCAAAATTATTATAATCGTTTTCGATCTCGGGACCTTCACCGATCTCATAGCCCATACCGAGAAAAATATCTTTGATCTCGTCGATGATCCTGGTCAGGGGATGGAAATGACCGCATTCGATCTTGGTTCCGGCCAGAGTAACATCGATCTTTTCCGCTTCAATCTGCTGTTTCAACGCAGCTTCTTCCAATTCTTCCGATTTTCTCGAAATCACTTCTTCCAGTGTTTGACGGATTTCATTTGCAAGCTGTCCGACTTTGGGACGATCCTCACCGGAAAGCTTGCCCATTCCCTTTAAGATCCCGGTCAATTCACCTTTTTTCCCTAAATAACGAATCCTGAGATTGTTCAACTCATCCCGGTCACTGACACGGCCGAAAACCGTTTTCGCTTCGGATTCAATTTTTTTCAGGGCTTCTAACATCTGTTCCAACGTGGCTTCCTCCTTCAAAAAGCAAAATCAAAGGTGATCTTCGTCCGACGAAGATCACCTATCACATGCGGACGAAAATAATCTATCCAAGCATGAGTCAAAAACTCCATGCTTAATTGATTATTATATCAAATACCGCCTATTATTTCAAGTTTTTCCTTCTTTTTCGTTGATGGTCAAAGCAGATCACGGCTGAAGCCATGGCAACATTCAATGATTCCACACCGTTTTCCATCGGGATCATGACCGAATCCCGGATTTTTTTGTGCCATTGCTCATCGATACCCCTGCCCTCATTGCCGAAAACGACGGCGATCTTTTCATCAACGGGCAGCTTATCATAGCAAAGAGCATTCTCAAGATCGGAAAGGAAAATTCTGATCTGATTTTTTTCGCAAAACAAACAAATTTTTTCCCGGCTCAATCCGTCAAAAACAGGCACTCTGGCAACGGATCCCATCGTTCCCCGGATGACCTTGGGGTTGTAAAGATCGACGGATCCCTCCTCGATCAAAACGGCCTCGACTCCCGCCGCCGCCGCGCAGCGCAGAATCGTGCCGAGATTACCGGGGTCACTGATACGATTCAAGATCAGGATAAAGCTGTTTTCCGAAGGAACAAAGGTATCGATATCCGGACAGAAACAGGGAAACGTCGCCAGAAGGCCCTGATCGTTTCGGGTATCGGAAAGACGGTCGAAGAGACGATCCTCCACACAGAAAACCTGATCCGCGTGGGGACAAATTTTCTCGAGGAAGGCGATATCAGAAAAGCTCTCCCGATAAAGAAGCAGCTGCGGCTTTAAACCCCCGTCGATCAAATCTTCGATCAGACGTTTGCCTTCGGCGGGGAAAAGACCGTACTGAGATCTGAATTTTTTTCGACCGAGTTCGCGATAGAGACGAATATAGCGGTTGTCTTTGGAACTGATCTTCATTTTGTCTTTTCCTTCCTCTTCTCGGAGCAGGCGGCGCATAGTCCGTAAAAAACGGTTTTCAGCGGATTCAGGGTGAAACCGTGATCCCGTAAAACGTGTTCTTCCACTTCATCCAAAAGTGAGCAGCGCAGATGGATCAGTTTCCCGCATTGTTCACATTTTAAATGATAATGGGATCCGCAGTTCCGGCCATCATCTCCGCTGTATTGGAAGCATGCCGCGGCTTTCCCGTCGAGAAAAAATTTCCTGATCAATCCTTCGTCTTCCAATTTTTCCAGCTGCCGGTAAACCGTCGCCAGGGATACCTGTGATCCCTGATCTTCCAGCTTACGTTTGATCATGGAAGCCGTTACGTGCCGATCTCCGTATTTTTCGATAACGGTGAGAATTTCTTTACTTTGTTTCGTCCGATAAGCCATCGTCAAACATCCTTATCTTTTGGGATTATTTTCAGTTTATCATGTCCGCTTTTTTTCGTCAATATTTCAAAATATATACGTAAATTCCTTTGACAAAGGCAGAATATTCATTTATAATTTAAAAATGTATATACACTTATCATATGACACAGAGGAGGAATCATTTTGCGAGATCAATGGAACAGTAAAGTCGGCTTTATTATGGCGGCGATCGGCTCTGCCGTCGGCCTGGGGAATATCTGGCGTTTTCCCTATATTGCCGCAACCAACGGCGGCGGTGCTTTTTTGCTGCCTTATTTCTTTGTCATTCTTACCGCCGGTATTCCCATCTTGATTTTGGAATACACCATGGGCAAAACCTATCGCGGCGGCGCACCTTCCACCTGGGCCCGAATCAATAAACGCTTTGAATGGCTGGGCTGGTGGCAGGTTATGTGTTCGTTTATCATCATCACTTACTATTCCGCCATTGTCGTTTGGGTCGTTTCTTACCTGGGCTTTGCCTTTACCTCAGCCTGGGGAGCAGATCCGACATCTTTCTTTGTCGGCGATTATCTCGGTGTAACGGACAGTGCTTTGCATCTCGGCGGTATTCAGACGAATCTTCTGATCCCCTTCCTCTGTGTATGGCTCGTCGCGGCGGTCATTATCTATCGAGGCATCAACCGCGGTATCAACCTTGCCTGCAAGATTTGTCTGCCGATCCTCGTTTTTATGATCTTTATTCTTGTGATCCGCGGGCTGACGCTTCCCGGTGCGGTGGACGGTCTCGCCTACATGTTCACCCCGGATTGGAGCGCCCTCTTAAAACCGAGTGTTTGGGTCGCCGCATACGGTCAGGTCTTCTACAGTCTTTCCATCTGCTTTGCGATCATGATCAGCTACGCCAGCTATCTTCCGAAAAAGACGGACGTTGTCAATACCGCTTTTATTACGGCCACAGCCAATCACGGTTTTGAACTCTTTGCCGGTATCGGCGTCTTCAGCATCATGGGATTCATGGCCTTCCAGCAAAACGTTGCCGTATCCGATGTCGCCACGGCCGGTGTCGGTTTGGCCTTTATGACCTTCCCCACTGCCATCAACACACTGCCCGGTTTCAATGCCTTCTTCGGCATCTGCTTCTTCGGCGCATTGCTTACCGCCGGCGTAACCTCGCTGATCTCAATTCTTCAGGCCGTTACCTCCGGTTTTCAGGATAAATTCAATGTCAGCCACAACAAAGCCTGCACCATCGTGATCGTTCCCGCTTTTGTAATCAGCTTCCTGTTCATCACCGGCGCCGGTTTGAATATCCTCGATATCGTTGACTATTTCATCAATAATATCGGCGTCGCTTCCGCCGGATTCTTGGAAATCTTCCTCATCGGCTGGTTCTTTAAACTTGAAAAACTTCGCAAGGAAGCCAATGAATTCTCCAATTTCAGTATCGGCAAATGGTGGCTTTATGCCATTAAGATCGTCACCGTTATCGGCCTCGGCGCCATGTTGATCCTTAATTTGAAGGACACCATCCTCAACGGCTACGGCGGTTACGGCATTGCGGATATCACTGTATTCGGCTGGGGACTGATCTTCCTTTGTGTCGTTGCCACCATCGTTTTAACGCTCTTAAGAGGACGTGAAGGATACGATAAAATCCCCGATGAATCTGATGTTTCCCTCAAAGAAAAGGAGGCGGAATAAAATGACAACGAGTGCTGTTATTATGATGATCATCGGCTGCGGAGGCCTCTGGGGAGGTTTTGCCGTTGCCGTTGGTATCGCTTTGAAAAATCGAAATAAAGAGGAATAAAAAATGAAGAATAAATACCTCCTGCATAGCGGGTGGTATTTCATTTTCGGGCATAACCCTAATACTATTGGCGGCGTACAAGTGCGCTGTTTATTGGCCTGCCAGCCATGCATAGGTTACTTACTACCCATAAATGGGCCCGTGGGTCAAACATCGACAACTGATCACTCTCTTCGTCTCTCTTCAATTGGTCGGAAATGTACTCCTTTATCACCTTTGTATTCTTCCCCACGGTATCCACGTAATATCCCTTACACCAAAATTCGCGATTTCTGTATGCAAATTTCATATTTCCCCATTTTTGGAATATCATCAACGCGCTCTTCCCTTTCAGATATCTCATAAAACCCGAAACGCTCATTTTGGGCGGGATACTTAGCAGCATATGTATGTTGTCCGGACATACTTCTCCTTCTATGATTTCTACCCCTTTCCATTCACATAATTGCCTTAGTATTTCTCTGATCTCTATTCTCTTATCTTCGTAAAATACTTTCCTTCTGTACTTCGGGGCATACACGATGTGATACTTGCAATTCCATTTCGTGTGTGCTAAACTGTTTGTGTCAATTCTTTCTTTTTTCAAATTCGCCCCCGTTTTGTGTATTCTTTTGACTGCTACGTCTTCTCTATTATACACGGCTCGGGGGTCTTTTCATCGGTAAACCTCTCTTCAACCACGCGACTATCGCGTGGTTTTCTGTATACAAAAGCAGCGACTCGCCCGTCAGGCGGACCGCTGTTTTTTTCTAGACGGCTCTTCTGACCGTCCGATGCATCCCTTTTATTCCGATCAAAAAAGGTTTTCCCTTTGAAAAGGACGGATCTCAAAGCTCCGTTGAACAGAATACGAATCCTTTTCAAAAACGCTCCCGGCGTGGGTAGCACCTCGCCGCGCTTCCCCGTTTTCAAGCTTTCAGCCTCGCCCCTTTTTCAGCGAGCCTTTTTTTTCATTAACAAACCGCCGCTTCTCCTGCGTTGAGAAAATACTTCATCGATTGCATAAAAGATAATCTTGACAATAAAATATATTTTTCAAAAAAATTTAAAAGTTTATAAATATCAATATAGTGACAATCTGTTTGTTTCCGGTTTGTATGAATAAGATATAATTCATATAAAATTAAAGAGGTATACTCGGAGCATATTCTCTTTTTCATTTGTATCCTTCTTTTTTTACGTGATAAAAAAGGAATTTTTGAAAGAACTTCCACACTCAAAGAAGAGAAGAGATACCAATGTTAAAAAAGCGGAAAAACCAAATGGAATAGGTAAAACAAAGGAGGTATGATTATCGTTGATTTTAGGATTTTTACACGTCCCCCCGAACACTTAAACTACACATCACAAAGGAGAAAAATGAGTAATAAAATAACACAAAAAAAACCATCAGAGAATAAGCCATGGCTTTCCTTCTGGGGCAATAACCTCCCGGAAGAATCTTTAACAGAGTGCAGCTTATATCATTATATCTATGAGAGGAATAAAAATGATCTGCATGATGACGCGTTAAGATATTTTGATAAAACGATTTCCTATTATAGCTTATTTAAAAATATTCGGCAAACGGCGAGTGCGTTTAAAAGTATCGGTATAAAAAAAGGAGATATCGTTACGGTTTGTTCCGTCATGACTCCGGAAACAATCTACATATTTTATGCGTTGGATCTACTGGGAGCAACACCCAACATGGTAGATCCCCGTACGAGCGCGCAAGGTATCCGAACCTATTTGGAAGAGGTAAATTCCGATGTAGTTTGTACGCTTAATGTTGCATATCCAAAAATCCGAGAGGCTGTTGAGGGGTTCCCGGTAAAACATGTTATTATCACCTCTCCGGCTGATTCTCTTTCGCCTTTGAAGAAAATGATTTTTAATTTTTCAAAAAAAGATAATAATCATTATGAGACCAACACCATAATGTGGCCGGACTTTTTTGAAAGAGGATCCGACAGCAGAGAGTTTGAGGATATCGCATACGACCCGGAACACATCGCGGTGATTGTGCATACAGGCGGGACAACCGGCTCTCCCAAAGGAGTTATGCTGGGGGACAAGTCATACAACGCCGTGGCGCTGCAGACCGGTATAGGTCGTTTCAAACGCAGGCAGCGCATGCTGAATATTATGCCGCCGTTTATTGCTTACGGATATGCCAACGGAGTCCATTTGCCCCTAAGCGAAGGAGCGGAAGTAATATTGATCCCGCAGTTTAATCCCGATCAATTCGGCCGTTTATTGAATAAATATCATCCGGAACATGTGGCGGGTGTGCCTTTGCATTATCAGGTACTGATCAATGATCCGAAAGTGAAAAAATCCGATTTATCCTATTTGCTCTCCGCCGGATGCGGCGGTGACGCGATCAGCGTGGGAGCAGAGACGGAAGTAAATAATTTTTTATCGGATCATCATTCCCCATATAGACTTTGTAAAGGGTATGGACTGACGGAAGTCGCCTCTACGGCAACTGCCAGTATCGGCAATATCAACAAAGTGGGAAGTGTGGGTATTCCGCTCTATCTGACTACGATCGGAATATTTAAACCCGGTTCGGATGAGGAATTGGATTACAACACTGAAGGAGAAATATGCATTTCCGGTCCAAACATCATGTTTGGCTATTATGATCAGCCGGAGGAGACCGCTCTGGTAAAAAGAAGACACAGAGACGGACAAGACTGGATCCATACCGGAGATATCGGACGAATGGATGAGGAAGGTTATATCTATATAACCAACAGGATCAAACGTTTGATAATACGTCATGACGGATTCAAAGTATTTCCGTCTGCAATCGAAAATGTGATCAGCGAACATCCTGATATTGAAACAGCCTGTGTTGTAGCCAAGAAAGACCCTGATCACGCACAAGGGGATTTACCCTTTGTCTACTTAAAAATAAAAGAACATAGTATCAAAAGATCAAAACAAATAATGCAGGAGGTTAAACAAAAATGTAAAAACGCATTAGCGGAATACGCTTTACCCATGGATTACAAAGTAATTGAAACGATTCCGTATACGCCAATCGGAAAGATCGATTATCTTCACCTTGAATCAAAAGATGGTTAAACTGTGTCTTATAAATACAAGAAAGGAGAAAAAGTAATAATGAAAAAGATGATAAAGAAAGGCTTTTATATAATTTTTTTGCTGTCAGTATTCCTCCTCATGCTCGGTGGCAATGCTTTTGCGGCTGATACGGACGGAGAAGATCCCGTTTACAAAAATTTCGTTATCTTGGGAGACAGCATTTGCTTGGGATTCAGTACGGAATCAGCAAGTATGGCTGACAGTACAACGTATGACATTGAAAAAAATATTCTCCGCGCCGCGCTGAGTGAGGATTATAAACATTGTTATCCCACTCAGTTTGCTGAAAAAATCGGATTAACTCCGTTCAAAGATATCAGTTATCCGGACGAAATGTGGAATTACCTGGGCGAAGAAAACTGGGACGACGTATATAATTTCGGGATTTGCGCGGCATGGTCCGGTGATATCAAAGAGCTCCTTACAAATCCGTACTACCTCTATCAGTACGCGAGCGCGAATTACGATAAAGACAGTGTGTTCGTATTGCCCGAAGATTACACGGGTATGAGATTTCCCGTAAATCAGGACGCGGAAGGACATAATGACGCCGATATGTCCACTTGGGAATATACCGGTGATTTCAATACAACAGAAGAATACTCCGTTCCGAAAGGCACCTCCATTCCGGTAGCCATTGAGTATGAATATTTTGGGACCAGCTATATGATGCCCAATCCGATTATCTCGGAAAAATATTATTATGTTTCAGAAAAATGCCTGGATCAAAACGGAGGTTTTATCAATAATGAACCCATATATTATCCCACCGTTTTGATGTCAACCGATTTTGGCGACATGTATGTTCCGGACACCGAAACTTACGGCAAAGAACTCGGTAATCCTATCCAAAATCCGGAATTTACAAAATATTACTATGATATTGCTACGACAACAGTAAAAAACGGGGATCTGATCGCGCTCGCGATGGGCAATAATGACATTTATCATAGTTTTATGCCTTATCAGCAAAGCAGTGACTCTTTACTTTGCAACCTGATCTATTGGATAAGTTATGCGCTACAGATGGACTACTCTGTGGGGGATATTATGGGCATGTTTAATGACCCGCAAATGCAGAGTTTTATTTTCGGAAGTTTAATGTCTTCCTCTGAAGTTGTTCCCTCTGAAAATGAGACTCCGATCAATCCCGACAGTAATTCTTCTCTTGACTTATCCGGTCTGATAAGTGCCGAAGAAATTGCCGCTCTTCTGGAACTGTATTCATCCGAAAATGTCACGGCATATCTCTCGGATACTGTTGAAGATTACAAGGTGAATTATGAATTGACCATTCAGCGTATTCTCGAATTGAAACAAGATCGTTCGGAACTTGTTTTAGTCGGACATTACAATCCTTTTGGCATGATTAACTATCTTACGATGCTTTCCGAAGCCGCGGAAAACGGACAGCTCTATAATCATCTCAGCGAAGACACGGAAATTCTCGCTATTCTGCTTCAGTCAATCATCGGCACTCCCGAACAGTGGGAAGAAATTAACGCGATGGACGAAGACGAATTGGAAGAGTATATTGAAACGGCCAATGATCAAATGGTCAGCTTCCTTTCCTTTTTGGAAGGTATCGATCTGTCCGACCCCGAAGTCGATGAAGCATTGACGCAGATGTTGACGGATCTCTCTTTCCCTCTTTCAGTTCTTCTTGTCGGAAGTGCTCTCTCTGACACCTATTCCAATATGAATGATTTCTTGCAGGAAATGGCGGAAAAATATGATTTGGTATATGTTGACGTAAGTGATGCGCCCTGCAGCGGCCGCTATGATCCCCATCCCACAGCGAACGGTCACAAATGGATCTCCGATCGCCTGTATGACACTGTGGTCCCGAGCATCACTGCGACAATCTCCCCCGCAAGTACCGGCAAAGGTGTTTTGACTCCGTTGGGGAAAATGGAGTTTCGTCTAAGAGATAATCAGACTTATCGTTTTCTGGCTGCCGACGGATCAAAAATCAGTGCCATTTTTATCGACGGCAACCTGCTGAGCAAGGATGAGTTTCCTTTTGTTTACGCAAACGGCAGTTATACATTTGAGAAGATCCTAAAGTGTCATAACATTACCGTACAATTTGATAAAGATACGGATAATTCACGCAAATATGCCGTTAACGTTTTGGGCAGTTATGCCAAATACGGCGCGGGTGAAGGTATGTATAAGCCCGGAGAAACGGTTATGATCAATGCCGGATCTTTGGAAGGTTATGAATTCACCGGCTGGCGAGCCGATGGCGTAGAATTGACAAATACAAACAATATCATTACTTCCTTCGAAATGCCCGCCAATGAGGTAACCGTAACCGCGACCTGGAGGGTCATAGATGACGTGTCTCAACATGATTGCCCGTCCGCGCATCTGAAAGATGTCGATATTACACAGTGGTACCATGAATACGTGGATTATGTTGTAAGCTACAGACTGATGAGGGGTGTTGCCTCGGATCTGTTCGCTCCGAACGCCACGACCACAAGAGCTATGATCATAACCATTCTTTATCGTCTGGAAGGTGAACCCGAGGTCTTCGGCGAGAGCCCTTATGACGATGTGGCGGAAGGCCTATGGTACAGCGACGCGATAAAATGGGCCGACGCCAATGGTATCGCCTACGGTTACAGCAGACAAATTTTCGGTCCCGCGGACAATATCACCCGCGAACAAATGGCGGCATTCATGTACCGCTATGCAAAATACAAGGGATATGATGTGAGTAAATCGGCTGATCTTAACATCTTTAAAGACTGCGATACCGTAAGCGCTTACGCATTGCGAGACATGGAATGGGCCGTTGCCGAAGAACTGTTTAACGGCGTCGGCAGTGACCTGCTCTCACCGAGAAGTTATGCAACAAGAGCTCAGGTAGCCACAATCATCATGCGGTTTATCGAAAACCTAAAATAAAAAAGTTCCGTCATTAAAAATCCGAGGCCATTACTGGCCTCGGATTTTCATTGCAGATTTTACAGCACATTAAGCGTTCGATCCTTTTTTTAAGGCAAAACAGTTTTATTCCGTTCGTTAAAAAACGTATCGAAGTCTTATTTATTTCGTTCCTCCGGGACATCCGTTTTCAGGCGCGATCTTCTCAAAAATGACGATCGCGTTTTCCCGGTCGGCGAGGGAAAGATCTTTTTCCCCGCGGATCGTCCATAAGGCCAAAGGAGTATCAAAAAAGCGTCGGCTGATTTTTAAAGAAAGCTTGCGAAAATCTCTGATATTGTACGCGACGTAATCCGGACGGGATATCACATTTTCCAGCAGGTACGTGGCGCCGAATTTCACGGGAAAAGATTCTTCCCGTTCGTGCCGGGGCGCAAAAAAATCAAAGGAAAGCTGACCGCGAAGAATATAGGGTTCATG
>CACXDX010000110.1 GCA_902766525.1 uncultured Bacillota bacterium
AGGGTCTCATGAAAGAGGATCACCCCGAGGATCGTCGCCGTCAGCGGATCCATGACGTAACCCATCTGCACATAGGTGGGTTCCATGCGCTTCAGCGCTTCGATGTAGAGATAATAGGAAATGACCGAGGGGATCAGCGCCAGCCCGGCCAGAGGCAGCAGCACCGTTCCGCCGCTGAGGCTAAAGGCGTGAGACAGCTCGCCGACGATCACGGCAGGCGGAGTCAAAAAAGAGAGGAAGAGCACACCGAGACCGCCGTCGTAGACGAGAATGGCATTGCCGTCGGCGCCGCCTTCGAGCATGATTTTTTCACAGAGCACCATCCCGGCCCAGGCGATCATCGTCAGCAGCGCCCAGACGACGCCCTGAAGGGAAAAACCGCCGCCCGCGCCGAAGACGTTGAGGGTCATGGCGATCCCCGCCACGGCGAGAAGGCAGAGGACGGCTTTGACGACAGTGAGCGGGATGCGAAAGAAGATCTTGGAGAAGATCATCAGCAGAAAGATATTGCCGAAGACGATGGTATGGACGATGCCGGCGGGCATCAGAAAATAGGCTTTGACGATGGCCAGATTGAACAGGGCCGTGACGAGACCGTATAAAAGCAGCACCGGGATCATTTTTTTGGGAAAGATCAGCTTGCGGATATCATCTTTCGCCACAACAAGGAAGAAAAAGACGAAGAGAAACAGGGGCGAGATCACGGCGATGGTGCCGTCGCCGATGCCGTATTTTCCCAGATAAAGGGAAAAGGCGCCGTGAGTGCCCCAGGTCACCCCGGCTAAAACAGCCAGCAGAAAAAAGGCCTGTTTGGGTATGTTCTTTTTGAAAAATAACATCTTCTTCGCCTCTCCGTTTTAAGCCGGTCGACAAATAAGCGCCGGCTTTTCTCTGTTCTCTTCAGATTATACAACGTATGCTCAAAGCGTGTCAATGTTGAGGAGAAGAGCAACGAAAGCACAGAAAAAGCGGCGCCGCGGCGCCGCTTCTGTCAGCTTTTATTATGAAATTTTTTTCGGCCGCTTCTCCCCTTTCGCCGCGGGATTCAATCTTCGTACTGAGCAATGGTTTTGCTGCCCCGTTCCAGAGAGACGATGCCGGTGCGGCAGATCTCGAGGATCTCAAATTCCTTCATCAGATTGATGAAGGCGTCGATGCGCTTGGAATCGCCGGTGATGCGCATGATCACCGATTCTCTGGTGTAGTCCACGGTCTCGGCTTTGAAGGCGTCGGCGGCGGTACGGATCTCCTCACGGGTGGCGGCGTCGTTTTTGACTTTGATCAGCATCAGCTCGCAGTTGACCGAATCATCGCGGGTCAGCTCCTTGACCTTGATCACGTCGGGCAGTTTATAGAGCTGGGTGACGATTTGATGATTCATCTCCGGCGTCGCTTCGTAGGTGACGGTGATGCGGGAGAACTGTTCCGATTCCGTTTCGGAGACAGTCAGGGAATTGATGTTGAAGCCGCGGCGGCGGAACATCCCGGAGACGCGGTTGAGCACACCGGATTGGTTGTTGACCAAAACGGCAATGGTGTATTTCTGCATTTCAGTCCACCACCTTTACGATCAGATCATCCGCCGTGCCCTCGGGCGGGAGCACGGGGAGCACCAACTCATCTTCGTCGATGAGACAGTCGATGAGGAAAACGCCGTCGGAGAAGCCGCTGTCCAGCGCGGCTTTGAGCTCGTCCATACAGGTGACGCGGCAGCCGTCGCCGCCGAAGGCTTTGACGAGGGCGACGAAGTCCGTGTTTTGCGGCAGCACCGTGCCGGCGTAGCGTTTTTCAAAATACATGGTCTGCATCTGCCGCACCAGACCCAAAACACCGTTGTGGATCAGGAGGATGACGATGGGCAGATGATGCTCCACCGCCGTGGTCAGCTCGGGCATGCCCATGACGAAGCTGCCGTCGCCGCTGATCAGCAGAGTACGCTTGCCGGTGGCGAAATCGGTGCCGACGGCGGCGCCCATGCCGAAACCCATGGTGCCGAGACCGCCGCTGCTGATGAAGCGCCGCTTTTCCTTAAAGCGCAGATACTGGGCGGCCCACATCTGATGCTGGCCCACATCGGTGCAGACGGGCGTATCCGCCTGCAGATAGTCGTTGATGAGACCGTAGATATTTTCGGGAACGAAGCCTTCCCGCTTGGGCGCGGAGGCTTCTTCTCTGGCTTTGAATTTTTCGATCTCTTCCCACCAGTCGGGCAGCGCCTTCTTCTCCACCGCCGCCGTGAGCAGCGCCAGGGTTTTGCCGACGTCGCCTTTGAGGCAGTGGGAGGCGTTGACCGTCTTCATAAATTCGGCGGCATCGATATCGAGATGGATCACCTGAGCGGTGCGGGCGAATTTGTCCTTGTTGCCGGTGGCGCGGTCGTTGAAACGAACGCCGCAGGCGATGATGCAGTCGGCATGGTGCATCGCCGTGGAAGCGGCGAAGCGGCCGTGCATGCCGGTCATCCCCAGAAAACGGGGGTGATCCGTGGGCACGCCGGAGATGCCCATCAGCGAACAGCCGATGGGCGCGTCGATCTTTTCGGCGAAGTCGCAGACGGCCTTTTCGGCGTCGGAAGCGATGACGCCGCCGCCGAAATAGACGAAGGGACGGTTGCTGAGATTGATGGCTTCCACCGCCTCTTCAATATGCTCGCAAGCTCGCTTCGGATCGGTCTTCACCGCCGCTTCCGGGATATATTCGGCCTCAGCCAGCTGCACATCCTTGGGGATATCGATGAGCACCGGCCCGGGACGGCCCGATTTGGCCAGCCGAAAGGCTTCTCTGACGATATCGGCGAGATGTTCGGCGGAGGAGGCGATGTAGTTATGCTTGGTGATCGGCAGCGTCACACCGGTGATGTCGACCTCCTGAAAGCTGTCGGTGCCCAGCTGATCGCCGGCGACATTGCCGGTAATGGCGATGAGAGGCACGGAATCGAGGTAGGCCGTGGCGATGCCCGTGACGAGATTGGTCGCGCCCGGGCCCGACGTGGCGATGACCACACCGACGCCGCCGGTGGAACGGGCGTAGCCGTCGGCGGCATGGACCGCGCCGGGTTCATGAGCCGAGAGGATATGTGTGATCTCGTCCCGGAAGCGGTAAAGCGAATCGTAAATATCGACGACCTGACCGCCGGGATAGCCGAAAACGGTATCGACACCTTGTTCGATCAAGGTTCTGATGAGGATATCGGCGCCTGATAATTTCATTTCTTTGCTCCTTTCAAGGGGAGTTAAAGCGTTGTTCATATATTGTAGCAAATGAAATATAAAGATTGTATAAAGATAAAACCATGTATATAAAGATTATATAAAGAAATGACGGGAAATGCAAGCGAAAAAACCGACGCCGTTTTTTAACGTCGGTTTGGCGATGGTTTAACGGTGATTTGACGGCGATTAGACGTCGCTTTGATGAGAAATCGTTTTTGTGAGCACATTCCTTTCTTTCCCCGCCGTTTCATCTCCGTTTTTTATTGAAATTCCCTGAAAAAAGGATATAATAAAGATAGAAGATATCATAAATATCATAAATATCTTAAATATCTTAAAGATCATATTCAGAGCGACCGCCTGAAGAGCCTTCGCGATAAAGGGGAGCAAAGATGAAAGATTTTGTCCGTTTTGAACAGGTTAAAAAAATTTATCACATGGGCGAAGTGGATATCCCCGCCCTCATTGACGCGACCTTCAGTGTGGATGAAGGAGAACTCGCCGTCATTGTCGGGCCCAGCGGCGCGGGGAAGACAACGCTTCTCAACATCCTCGGCGGCATGGATACCCTCAGCGACGGCAAAGTCTTTCTCGGCGAAAAGGAGATCTCCGCCTTTAAAGAACGGGAGCTGACAGCCTATCGCCGCAAGGAGATCGGCTTTGTCTTCCAATTTTACAATCTCATCCCCAACCTCACGGCGCTGGAAAACATCGAGCTCGCCGCCGAGATCTGCGACGATCCCCTCGATGCCGCGGAAACCCTCGCCGCCGTCGGTCTCAAAGACCGCGCCGGGAATTTTCCTTCTCAGCTTTCCGGCGGCGAACAGCAGCGTGTCGCCATCGCCAGAGCGCTGGCGAAAAACCCGAAGCTGCTGCTGTGTGACGAACCCACCGGCGCTCTCGATGACAAAACGGGGAAAGCCGTGTTATCTTTACTACAGTCGATGAGTAAAAACCGAGGCATGACGGTGATCATCATCACCCACAACAGCGCCCTCACGGCCATGGCCGATCGGGTCATCCGCGTCGGCAGCGGTATCGTCACCTCGGTCGTACAGAATCCTTCCCCCCTGCCGGTAGAGGAGATCCAATGGTGAATACACTGATCAAATCCACCTTCCGGGAAATTCGGCAAAGTCTCGGCCGTTTTTTGGCGATCCTCGCCATCATCGGCCTGGGCGTCGGCTTCTTTGTCGGCCTGCGGCTCTGTCAGCCCTCCATGATCCTCACCGGAAGGGATTATCTGGAAGAACAAAATTTATACGACTTTCGCCTGCTTTCGCCGCTGGGATTCGGCGAAGAGGATGAGGCTTTTTTTGATGAAGAGGAAGGGATCGCGGCCGAAGGCGCCTATTTCGTCGATTTTCTCTCCGAAAAAGAGGATCTGGAAATTGTGCTCAGAGCTCACTCGCTGACAAAGATCATCAACAAACCCCGCCTCACCGCCGGAAAAATGCCGACGCGAAAAGGAGAATGCCTCGGCGACGCCCGCTATTTCTCCCCTTCCGATATCGGCAAAATCATTACCGTGAGCGAAAACAACGACGAGAAAACGAAAACGGCTCTGGCTTCGAATCGCTTTACCCTTACCGGCCTCGCTCAATCCCCTCTCTATCTGAATTTCGAACGCGGTTCCTCCGATCTGGGCAACGGCAGCGTAACCGCTTTCCTCTATTTGACCGAAGCGGATTTCAAGGACGAAGCCTTTCATGAGCTCTATCTGACGATCAACACCGAGGAAGCCGCCTATACCGACGCATATGACGAGGCCGTTTCCGCCGTCAACGACGATGTTACCGCCAAAGCCGAAGCGAGAGCGGATCAACGCTATGAGGATATCCGCGGCGATGCCCTCGCCGCATTGGCCGAGGCCGAAGCGGAACTGGAAGACGGGCGCGCCGCATACGAAAAGGCGAAAAAAGACAGTGAGGACAGACTCGCCGCCGCCGAAAAGCAGCTTAATGAGGGCGAAGAAAAATACCGTCAGGGTCTGAAAGATTATGAGGAAGGGAAAAAGCGGCTCGCCGCGGGAAGAGAAAAGCTGAATGCGGCAAAGGAGGAATTAAAGGAACAGCAAGCTTCCCTGGCCGCGGCAGGGAGCGCCCTCGATGAACAGCTTAAACCGCTCCTTGAAAAAAAAGCCGCCCTGGAAGGGGAAAAGGCCGATCTCGACCGTCGGAAAGGTGAGCTTGACGCGAACCCCGAAGCCACGGAAGAGGAAATCGCCGCTTATGAAGCGGCAAATGATGCCTATCAGCAGGCTTACGCCGCTTTTGCCGCCGTTTATGAGCCGCTGCAGGCGGAAGTGGCCCGCTATCAAGAGGGAAAGGCCCGCTTTGACGCGGCCGCGGCGGCGCTGGCAAAGAACGAAGCAGACCTTGATGAACTGGAAGCGGCTCTCGCCGCGGCCCCGGCCAAATCAGCCGCCGCCCGCCGAGAGCTCGATCAGGGCCGCGCCGATTATGAAAAAGGAAAAAGGACCGCCCGAAAGGAATTATCCGAAGCCGAGGCGACATTGAGAGAAGCGGAAGAGGAGATCGAAGCCGGTTACGCCGATCTCGAAAATCTGGAAAAGGGAAAGGTCTACGTTTTAACCAGGGAGGAAAATATCGGCTACCGCTGCTTTGATAACGATACCGCCATTGTCGCCGCCATTTCCCTGATCTTTCCCGTTTTCTTCTTTCTCGTTGCCGCTCTCGTCTGCGTGACGACGATGACCCGCATGATCGATGAGCAGCGTACTCAAATCGGTGTGCTTAAAGCGATGGGCTACGGTAACGGCGCCGTGATCGCTAAATATCTGTTTTACGCGGGAAGCGCTTCGCTGATCGGAGCGATCATCGGCTTTATTGCCGGTTCTCACATCATCCCGCGATTGATCTGGAATATTTACGGCATCATGTACGGCTTTGCTCCGCTGGAATACGCCGTCGACGTGCCTTTGGCTTTGATTTCCGTTGCCGCGGCACTCCTCTGCGCCCTCGGTTCCACCTATCTCGCCTGCCGCCGTTCTCTCCTCTGCCCCGCGGCGGAGCTGATCCGACAGAAGGCGCCGAAAAGCGGCCGGCGCGTCTTTTTGGAATACATTACGCCGCTCTGGAAACGATTGAGCTTTTTGCAAAAAGTCTCCATCCGCGGCGTTTTCCGCTACCGCAGCCGCCTGATTTTGATGATCCTCGGCATCGGAGGCTGCACGGCCCTGCTGCTGACGGGTTTCGGGATCAGCGACTCCATCAAAAATATCATCAACGACGAATACAGCGAGATCATTCTTTACGAATACGACGTATCCTTCGATCACAGCCAAAACGAAGCCTCCTTCAGGGACTTTCTTAACGATAATAAGATCAGAGAAAATGACGGTCTGCTCGTCCACAGCAGCGGCGCGGATATCAGCGGCGAAAAGAGGAAAAAAGTGAAAACGGCGGCGCTGATCGTTCCCGCCGACGGCGAGGTGGAAGGTTTCTTCTCGCTCCACCGGGGCAAAAGGTCGATCCCCTTCCCGAACCGGGGGGAAGTCGTGATCAGCAACGCTCTGGCCGAATCGGTCGGCGTGAGCCGGGGTGACAGGATTACGATCAAAGACGGCGATCTGGGAACCATGACGGCCACCGTTGCCGATATTTGCGACAACTACGTCAACCATTACGTTTTTCTCTCCGAAGACAGCTACGAACAAGGATTTCACCACCGTCCCGAATACAAAAACGGATGGATTCTCTCCTTTGAGGGAGAGGATCCCAATGAGAGAGGCGCCGCCCTCGCCCGAGACGACGGCGTCCGCAGCATCGTCATCAACAGCGATACCGCCGAGCGCATCAATCACACCCTTTCCCGCATGGACTATATTGTCCTTCTTGTTATGGTCTGTGCCGCGGCACTGGCCTTTATCGTTCTCTATAACCTGACCAACATCAATATCACCGAACGGGTGCGGGAAATCGCCACCATCAAGGTATTGGGATTTTATCCCAAAGAGGTCGTCGCCTATGTCTTTCGGGAGATCAGCGTCCTTTCCGTCCTCGGCAGTCTCGCGGGGCTGCTCATGGGCAGGGCCCTTCATCTCTTCGTGATGTCGCAGATCAAAATCGACCTCATCCACTTCCCCTGCCGCATCTTCCCTGTCAGTTACCTTTTGTCAGTCGGTCTGACACTGCTGTTCACCGCTGTCGTCGCCGCGGTGATCCAGATCAAGTTGAAGCGTATTCCCATGGCGGAATCGTTAAAAGCAAACGAATAAGAACCCGCATCAAAAAAAACCGCCGTCGAAAACCATGCTTTTCGGCGGCGGATCTTTTTTCTTTTTTACATTCATTCGTCGGGAGCATTGAAACGAACCGTTTCTCCTCACCTCGTTTTAAGGTCGCTTTTTTTCTTCCTCCAGCTCCAGTTCGCGGTAGGCGACTTTGCCCACGAGGGTCTTGGGCAGCTCCGCTCTGAATTCGATCTCCTTGGGCAGAGCGTATTTGGCGATGTGCTTCCTGCAGTAGGCCATGAGCTCTTCCCGGGTCTCCTCGGTGGCGGGGACGCCGGGCTTCAGCATAATAAAGGCTTTCACCGCCTCCATCCTGTAGTCGTCGGGGATGCCGATGACACAGCTCATATGCACCTTCTCATGGGCGTCGAGAATATTTTCGAGCTGGGCGGGATAGATATTGTAGCCGCTGGAAACGATCATCCGCTTGGCGCGGCCTTTGAAATAGATGAAGCCCTCCGCGTCCATATAGCCGAGGTCACCGGTGTAAACCCAGGTGAGGCCGTCCTCATGGCGCCTGAGCGTCTTGGCGGTCTCCTCGGGCTGATTGATGTATTCCCGCATCACCGTGGGTCCGGCCAGAAGGATCTCCCCTTCTTCCCCGTAGGGCAGTTCCTCTTCGCTGTCGGGGCGCACGATCTTGATGTAGGTATCGGCGAAGGGTACGCCGATGCTGCCCTCCTTGGCCATGTGAGGCGGCGTCAGACAGCAGGCCGTCACCGTTTCCGTGGTGCCGTAGCCCTCGCGGATCTGAACGCTGGCGCGGTGATCGTAGAGAAAGCAGTCGAATTTCTTTTTCAGCTCGACGCTTAAGGAATCACCGCCGGAGAAAACCCCTTTCAGGCAGCTGAGATCGGCGCCGTTCATATCGGGGATGCGGATCAGCGCCTCGTAGAGGGTGGGCACGCCGGCAATGAAATTGCAGCGGTATTTCGTGATCAGCTTGGCGTAGCTTTTCGCCGTAAAGCGGGGCACGAGGATACAGCGGCCGCCCCGGGAGAGCATGGTGTGAATGCAGACGCCGAGGCCGAAGCCGTGGAAGAGCGGCATGGCCGCCAGCATCTTATCGCCGACGCGGAACATGGGATTGGCGGCGACGACCTGCTGAGCCAAAGCGTTGAAATTGCCGTTGCTGAGCAGGATG
>CACXDX010000111.1 GCA_902766525.1 uncultured Bacillota bacterium
AAGGATCCGGCCTCATATCCGAAGAATTCCGATTCCAGCAAATGCTCGGGGATCATGGCGCAGTTGATTTTTACCATGGGTTTATCGTTGCGGGCGCTGAGCTTATGAATAAGATCGGCGGCAACCTCTTTCCCCGTACCGCTTTCCCCGTCGATCAATACCGTAGCGTCTGTCGGCGCCACTTTCTCAATATTTCGTTCCGCCTCGCGCATCGCGGGGCTTTCGATAACATATTCTTCCTGAGCAATGATGCGGCGGCGCAGCTGCGTGATTTCTTTTTCTTTTTCTCCCAATTCACTGGTGATTTCATCCAGATGGGATAAAACATTGCGCATCTCTTCCAGATTTTTTGAAGTCGCCAAAACATTGATCAGTTTGCCGGAATCATCATAGATGGGGATCCCCGTTGCCAAAACGGTTTTCCCCGTTTTCAGTTCCATCATGCGGTTGCAGGTGTGACCGTAACGAAAAACCTCTTTGGAAATACTGGAAGAAATGATTCCGTTTTTTTCAAGATCATCAACGTGCAGACCGATAACGTCACAAAGCTTCACACCGCAGACCTTTTCGGCATAGGGATTGAGGAACTGGACAAAACCGTATTCATCGACGATGAAAATCTCCTCTTCCACGTTATCGATCATGCGTTTGTAGAAATTGATCGCCAGATCTCTGCGGTAAATACCCATCTGCAGATTGTAATGGAGAGAATAGATATTTTGAATATCCATAATCACGCCGCAGGGACAATGATCGTCAAAAAGAAGGCCGTATTTTTCCTGCTGCCCGATATAGGGAATGGAAAACATATCGTCATGAACATTCAACGGAATAAATTCACGGGACACCAGATTTTTTTTGGGGTCAAAAGCATCCACTTTCTTCCGCAAGAACACTTCTCCGACATCGCCTTTGGTGGCAAGGATGTATTGGTGTGAAAAGCGACTCCCGAAGACAAAAAATCCGGTCTTGTTCTCAATATACTCCTCAACGGTAACCGGACGATCTTCTTCGATCCAGACACAATCCCAGGAATTCAATTCACCGATCTTCATGGCAATCTCCTTAGATTTTTAAACCTTCAAAAGACATGATTCCTTATTTGCAAACTTTCCCGAGATGATTTATATGCAAATAACGCGCCAAAAATTTCTTTAAGATATAATATGCGGTCAACCTTATGATGAAAAAATAAGTTCGGATCCAAGACAGCCAAAATAATAAAAAAAGTAATTACAAATACTTTTTTCTATAAATTAACTTGATAAAAATAATTATTATCAAATACTTTTTTACTTAATTATATCACTTTTTTTGATCTGAAACAATTTTTTTAACAGAAAAATTTGTTCATATAAAAATTACCTCAAACGGTCTTTCTGAAAAATCTCAAAATACTCCGTTTAAACTATATTTTCCCTCGATCTCACTTTTTTAATATCAAATTATCCCTCTTTCAACAACCCCATCGATTATCCCCAAAAAAAACAGCTCCTGCCGGACTAAAATTCTTTTTTTCCGATAAAAAACCGACCTCTTCAAGTAAAATTTTTGATTTGACTCTTGGAAGCCGGTTCATATTGACGGTTTTTTCATATGGTATTTGTCGAGAAACGGTTTATTCCGTTTTTTTCAGGTGACCGAAAACACCTTCCTCCAGCTGTTTTCTACTCAGACCTTTGCGCTGACCGAAAGAACCCAAATAGAGCACCAGGCCGATCACCATCCAACAAACGAACATTTTGACGGACAGCGAACCGACAAAGAACGGACTCACGGGAATGAACATACAAATCAGCACGAGAGAAGAGACAACGGCAGCAAACAGCCCCATGGCCATACCTCCCGGAATTTTGTAGGGTCGCTCCATTTCCGGATGGCTCTTCTTCAGTTTCACCAGCGACCAGCTGGTAAAAGACCAGCTCAAAACGAAAGCCGTAGCGGAGAAACAAGTGATGGAATCAATAAGATTCGGCCCGAGAAACGGGCCCGCAAGAGAAAGAATCAAACAGACGATGAGTCCGGGCACGGGCACGCCTTTATCGTTTTGTCTTTTAAAGATTTTAGGCATCAGCCGCCCTCGGCTCATCCCCATCAACAGATTGGCGGAAGCCATGTAAAAACCGTTCCACGATGTAAAGAGCCCGGCAATGGCACCGATGACGATAACCCAGTAAAGTACTTTGCCGGCTGTCCCCGGGAAAATACTCAGAAATACCGTGGCAGCGGCGGGACGATCCATGCCGGCGAAATCCTGCCAGGGCCAACCAAAACCATAGCAAAAAAGCAGCACTGCGTAAAACACACAGGCCAGCCCTACGGAAAGAGCCACCGTTTTACCGACGGTTCTGATATCACCACCGGCGTCCTCCACGCCCTGAGGAATGGTTTCAAATCCCGCCAGAAAAAATGGAGCGGTAGCTAAAATTGCGAAGATACCCCCGAACATAGTGGTGTGAGTCACTTCTCTGAGCCCCGGTCCGTAGATCTCCGGATTGGAAACATCATAGACAGGCTCCAGATTACTGAAATTACCGCCGACAATAGCCGCGACAGCACCAATGACGCCTGCGCCCACCAACACGAGACAAAGGAGTTTTTGGATAAAAGCCGCGGCAGAGAGACCCCGCATATTAAGAGCGAAGAGCAGGAGAGAGCAGACGGTGCCGATGATGATGGAAGTAAGATAAATATCCGAGCCGTAGCAATTGTAAAGCGGTGTTCCGGATTTGATCCCCGGGATGAGATAACCCAGTACATCCGTGATTTGGATCGCTTCCCAGGGGATAAGGGATACAAAGGCCCCGAAAGCCGCCCAACCCGAAATACAGGCAATTTTACTGCCGAAGGCCTTAAAGGCAAAGGCCATGCCGCCGCCTGCTACCGGCAGCATGGGAACGAGCTCGCAGTAGCAAAGCGCGATGGGGATCATCATGATGAGAGCCACGACATAACCGAGGGCAGCGGGAACGGGACCGCCGCAGCTGGCCATCCAGCTGTTAATGGAAACAGCCCAGCCCACCCCCACAATGGCGCCAAAACCCAGACAGAAAAAGTCGAGAGCTCCCACTTTTTTCTTATTTGGAATTTGATTCATGGTCTTTCTCCTTATAAAGGATTCGTTTGATTTGTAAAAATAAAGAGAGGATGCCGGGATAGGGCATCCTCCCCGAAAAAGAAATGATTGATAAAAGTGTTAATATCAGCCGAGAAGTCTGACAACTTCGGAAACAGCCTGAGAAGCGTCTTCACCGTACGCATCGGCACCGATCCGTTTGGCAAAACGTTCCGTAACGGGCGCACCTCCCACAAGAGTCTTGAACCGATCCTTCAGACCCTTTTCTTTCAGCAGATCTTCCAAAACCTTCATTTCACCCATCGTGGTGGTAAGCAGCGCGGAAGTACCGATCAGATCGGCATTGAGTTCCACGGCTTTATCAACGATCGCGGCAGCGGGAACATCCCGACCGAGGTCGACCACTTCCACACCCTGTGTTTTGATCAGAGAAGCAACGATGCCTTTACCGATGTCATGGACATCACCCTGGACCGTAGCGAGAACCATAACGCCTTTCTTTTCGGATGTACCGCCTTTTTTGGCGATCTCATCTTCGACAATGGCGGAAACCGCCTTCATGGCATCAGCCGCCAGCATCAACTCAGGCAGAAACATACGTCCTTTACCGAAAAGATCGCCCACTTCACGAATACCGGCGCTGTATCCTTCGCTCAGCAGCTCCGCAGGATCGATGCCATCGGCAATGGCATTGTTCATATTGGCTGCGGCAGCGTCCGCATCGCCTTTTTTCATGGTATCAATGGCAATTTCGATATATTCTTCTTTGGTCATTCTGCTTTTCTCCTTTCCCGGGCAAGCCGCCCTCCGGTTTATCCTGCTTGTTTATTCCGGATTTTATCGGTTCTCAGAGGAGACCGGTTTTTTTCTTGAAATTGGTAACACTGGGGATCTCAATGCCGAGAATCTTTTCAATATTAAATTTCGCTTCCATACCGTTGCTGGCCCCTTTTCTGTCGAGAACCGTTCCGATATCAAGAGATTCCCTGATCTCTTTCATCGCAAAGGTATCAGACAGATCAAGCACAGAACAATGAAGTTTATCCGCGACATAGTCTTTTGCGGCGTTAAGCTTCATTCCCTTCATGACCATTCGACTGACCAAATCTCCGGCCGTCCGAATGCCGCCCATTCCGGAAGAGAGCTCATGTACCGCGGCCATACCGTAGGCATCCCCATGACCGATCTACAATCCGTCAACTTTTGCGATTTCCAGCAACGCTTTGGAAACGCGTGAAGTTACATCCGTCGGCGTGGTGTTGGTATTCGTCACGCCGCCGACCCCCATCCCGGCGTCAACAACAACGGGAATATCCGCGGCATCAACGCAGGCCTTCGCATAAGTCAGCGCCCGGGCCAGATTCCAGGCAAAGGTCTGGTTGCTGTTGGTATTCACAACACAGCCAAAGATATCAACACCGGCTTCGGCCGCCATTTTTACCTGTTTGTGAGGATAAAGCCCGGCAATGCGTTCACCTTCATATTCCAATTGCCCATGCATGCCAAGGTTAAATTCTCCCGCCATACCCATTTCGATACTGACGTTGGGAAATCTCTTTTTAAGTTCCTTCGCGGCCATTAATGCGGCAAGGACATCCGCATCCCCGGAAGCACCGACGGTATCAAACTGAATGCCGCAGGCGCCGGCTTCCGCCATTTGACCGGTAATAAAAACCATGTCACTGACAGCATGTTCAACTGCTTCTTCCTGAGCCGCCCTGGCTTCGGCGATTTTACCCATGGGGAGAAGTTCCGACCAGTTGTCGATGGGACCGTCCGGTTTGGTGTACTGGCCGAGGTTGGGCATCGCACCGTAAAAGATCGGCATAATGCAGTTATTTTGGGCCAGTTCCATTGTCATGGCTTCTTCCTGCACAAAGTTTTTGATGCTCTTATAGCTGTAATCGGTGGTGCAAAGCTCCATCGTATCGGAACAAAGTACTCTTTCATGCATCATCAAAGTGGCAAGACGATCGACCGGGATACCGGCACGAACCGGCAGCTTCAAAGTACCGGCATCAAAAGTCATGATACCTTCCTTCCCCCGTTCCACGCTGACGTTTTTCATCGGCATTGTCAAGATCTCAACGAGGTAATCTATTTCTTCTTTGCTGAGCTCGGGAATCTCACCCCTGTCAGCGGCATCGGCAGTACCGTCTTCAACGTCGTAGCGAATATCTTCTTCGGACATCATGACGGCCGCGCCATCACCCAAACGCGTGAAAAATTCACTCATCATTTATTTCCTCCTTTGAAAATGATTAAAGGATTCTTTCCTTTTTTATTTATTCGCAAAAAGCGCGTTCCACCGGCGGAACGCGCTTTCGCCAAACCCCGGAGAGGATTTATTGGGGGCATATCACTTAATGGTTCGTTTGTGGAATTCCGGCGGGATAGGAGCTTCGACACCGGGATAAGATGCATCTTCCGGCAGATCCAAGGTTTCTTCATATGTGGAATAGAAATGGATGATATCCGCTGCGGTCCAATCACCGTAATCCTCTCTGAGCCATTTCTGACAGGAGATCAGACAGCAAATGATCAAAAGTGAAATCGGTACCGAAGTGATGATCAGCACGGCCTTGAATCCCGTCATCGGGGAGTTGGCCACCAAAAGACAGAGAGGCGTGACCGAAAGCAGGCAGGCAAAGAGAATACGGAAACGACGGTAGGGGTCATCCCCCACAGCCAATCCCTTGGTACAGGACGCCGCCATGGTATAGGAAGCCGAGTCCATGGTGGTAACGAAGAGGAAGAACGCGGCAATAAACCAGATCACCAGGACCCCCTTACCCAAAGGCAGCGTTTTGATCACATCGGAAATAAGCCCGAACTCATTGTACTCATTATAGAAGGTGTCCAACATCGTCCCGTTTGACCCCAGATTAGCCCAGTCGAAGCCGGGATTCAGCAGGATCTCACCGAGAGCATGATTGGAGATGGTTCCGAAAAACAGAAGCGTGGAGGCCATACCGGAGATGATCACCGTCAAAATGATGGCGCGAATCGAACGGCCCGCGGAACATTTGGCAATGAATATCCACATCACGGGAGCCAGCCCCAGCCACCATGCCCAATAAAATACCGTCCATTCCTGAGGGAAACCGCCGGAAGCACCGGTAGGATCGGTATAGAAAAGCATATCAAAGAAATGCGTTGTCATCCAGCCGAAGGACTGCATGGTGTTGTCGATCTGAAAACGGGTATGACCCAGGATCAGGAAAGCGCCGCAAATAACGAAGCAGAGCACCACACAGATCTTGGAAAGGATCTGGATACCTTTGGCGATACCGGAAACGGCACTCCACATGAACACCGCTGTTACCGCAACGATAACGAGCAGCATCACAACGAGATTTTCCGGGGTACCGACAAGGTTGTGAAGAATGTTGGTCAGCATCGGGATACCGCTGCCGTAGGAAATCGCGTAACCGCCGAGGACACCGAAAACAAAGATAATGCTGATCACAGTACCCAAAGGACCGTATACACTGTTTCCCAGCACACCTTCACAGGCATTTTGCAGGGTGAGACCGGGTTTTCTGCGAACGTAATAACGATAGGCCACGGGAATCACGCCTGCCGCGTAAATGGACCATGCGGGAAATCCCCAGTGGAAGAAAGAGTAGGCAACGGAAATATTCGCCGTTTCTTCCTGTGACATGCCGAAGGGCGTCAGCCACACGGTATACCAGGCCCATTCGGTAGCGGACCAGAAGAGGATGGTCAGCCCCATGGCGGCGCAAAAGATCATGGCTACCCAGCCGAAAGTACCGTATTCCGGTTTTGCGCGGCCCATGCGGATATGACCGTATTTGGAAAAAGCCAGATAAATATTATAAAACAGAATTACAGCGGTAAAGAGCAGAAAATACCAGCCGAAATCATAGATAAGGACGTCTCTCACGGAAAGCAGGCCGTTTACCACCTGTTCCGGATCCCGTATGGTCAAAATCACCAGAATCGCCAGAATCGCCAAACTGACACCGATGGCAACATAATCCATACGGTATTTTTTTTGTTTCACATCTGTCGTCATAAGGATCACTCCTTTCAAATCAACTTAACCGAAAAAAGAGGGGAAATACTGCAACCACGAAGAAGCAAAGGCGCCGATCTGCACCGACTGCGATATGTTTCATCCAACATTGTTTTTCCTCCTTAAAAAAGTTTTACTTGTTCATGCCATAAGCATCTTCCGCTTCCAGCAGAATGTCGTGAATCGCGGCTTCCGCGCCGTCGGGCAGAGCCGGGATCTTATGGGTTTTGATGATCTCATCGGCTTTGGCATAGGCACGTTCCGCCAGATCCTTACAGCCGTCGGCGATCCACGCTTCACGCATGGAACGGTCAAAGAGCGAAGTCGCGCTTTGTTCCGCACGGAAATTACTAAAGGTATGCGGATGACTGACGAGTTCACCGCCGGGTCCGACTTCCTTGATCAGATCTACGGCAAGCGCTTCATCGTTGATGGGGATACCGCCGATGACCTTGCGGATCATGGTGTAGATTTCATTGTCGATCACAAATTGAGCAAAGTCAAAGGTGATGCCGAGGTCCAACATCCCCGCACCGTAAATCAGATTGGCGCCGCCCTGGGCAGCCAATAATGCGGTGAGGGTCTTTTCATGGGCAGCCTGACCATCGGGAATCTTGCTGTCTGCCTACCCGCCCGCGACAAAGCTGGGCAGATTATAAAACTGCGCCAGACGGGCAACGGAAGCGGAGATCATGCCGAGTTCCGGCGCGCCGACGGGAGCCGTGGTATAACGCATATCCATGATCGTGGTTGAACTCGCATAGATACAGGGTGAACCCTTTTGCACCAGCTGACTGAGAACAATGACGGAGAGCACTTCCGCATTGTGGGTCACAAGAGTGCCGCCGAGGGTCACCGGAGAAGTTGCCCCGGCCATGGCCATGGAAATAATATTAACGGGAACACCGTTTTTCGCGGCAAGGATCACCACGTCGGTACATTCGGGAATCAGCTTCAAAAGACTGGTGGGGCAAACATTGAAGGAAATCAGCGGGCGCTTACGCAGATTTTCCCGTCCGCCGACAACGGCCGCGGCCATGCGGATCAGATATTCGGCGTTTTCCGCGCCGTCGGGACCGATGAAGAAATGTTTCGTTGTGTTGGGGAAGATCGCCTCGGCATTATGCAGCGCCTGAGAGGGGCCGGGATGATCCTGAGAGACAACGGCGCGATAGGTGATATCCATATTCGGAAGATAGTCACTCATTAAGCTGCATTTTCTCAAATCGTCCTTGGTACTGGGACGATAATCCTTCGTTTCCGGATCCCGGATCATCACGCCTTCGCCGAAGTTGACAAAACCGACGCGGTTTTTTTCAACGATATAATCTTTGTCCGGCGTACGACCGCACAGCTGGATCGTCGGAGGAGCGGTTCGAACGGCATCCTCCACGATGTAAGCGGGAATTTTTACGATATGCGTATCCTCTTCCACCTCACATCCGCCGCCGGCAAAAATATCCC
>CACXDX010000112.1 GCA_902766525.1 uncultured Bacillota bacterium
ATCATAACCCCGTCGCAGCCGCTTTGCTTCACCATGGCAAGAGCATCCTCCGCGGTAAAGATATCACCGTTACCGATGACAGGAATCGACAGCGCCGCTTTGACTTCCCCGATAAAATTCCAATCGGCTTTACCGCTGTAAAATTGAGCGCGCTCCCTTCCGTGAACCGTGATGACATCTACACCGCAATCTTCCATTCTTTTCGCCAGATCCAATCCTTCCCGGTCTCCGTCAAATCCTTTGCGCAGTTTAACGGTAATAGGAAGATCAACGGCTTTTTTTATGGCTTTCACGATCGCTTCGGCCAGCTGCGGATCTTTTAAAAGTGCTGCGCCCTCATGATTGCGCACAATCTTCGGTACGGGACAGCCCATATTTATATCAAGCAGTTTGGCGCCTTTTTCCGCGGCGATATGAGCAGCTTCGGCCATCTCATAGGGATCGGCGCCGAAAAGCTGAACACCGCAGTGATCCTCCCCTGCAATATTCAGCAAAGACTCCGTTTTTTTATTACGATAAACCAGCGCCTTGGCACAAATCATTTCCGTAAAGCAATAATCCGCACCTTTTTCCATCAGAATCCCTCGATAGATCTTATCGGTGATCCCCGCAAGAGGCGCAGCAAGAACCGGCGAACGCGACAGTTTCAGATAAGGAACCTCATTTGTTTTTTTCATAGAGCATCTTCAAACCATAGAGCGTCAGAAACGGTTCAACACGACTGATAAAACGGCTCTCTCTTTCCACGAGCCGACCGTAACCGCCGGTAGCGATAACGGGAATATCGTCTCTTCCGATCTCTTCCATCATCTTAGCGAGAATCCCGTCGACCTGACCGGCAAAACCGTAATAGAAGCCGGATTGCATACCCTGTGCCGTGTTTTTTGCGATTACCGAGGGAGGTTTAATATACTCGGTTTTGGAGAGCTTCGCCGCTTTGGCAAAAAGAGCTTCAATGCAAATACCGATACCCGGAGCGATGATGCCGCCGGCATACTCCCCATTTTCTGTAATATAATCAAAGGTCGTACCGGTACCGAAATCGACCACAATCACGGGACCTCCGAACATTTCATAGGCGGCAAGACCGTCGGCAATACGATCCGCACCGATTTCCGCAGGATTATCAATAACCACATCCAAACCCCAATCAATACGGTTGTTGACAACAACAGCCTTGAGGTTGAAATATTTCTTAGCCATATAATAGAGAGCCTCTGTGAGAGCCGGCACAACAGAACCGATAACGATTCCCTCAATATCCTCAATTTTTATTTCAACTTTATCCAGAAAATGAAGGATCGTGAGACCGATCTCATCTTCGGTCTTTTGCCGTTCCGAAGCAATGCGCCAATTCCAGCGCAAATCATCCCCGTCAAAAACACCGAGACAGGTATGAGTGTTGCCGACATCAATGGTTAAAAGCATTTTTCTTCCCTTCTTTCTTTGCGATCACGAAAGAATCTTTCCCGAAATGATCTTTGCCGCTTTGCCGCGGCCAAGATCAAGGAGGAGAAAGCCATCGTCACTGAGACCGATGACTTCACCTTGAAGTTGTCCGTCGGACGTAGCTATCGTAACCGTTTTACCCACACAGCGGGCGCGATCCCGCCACTCTTCAAACAGTTGTGCGGTCTGACCGTTTAAAAATTGATCATATGCCGATTCCAAACCGAGAAGCAAACGACAAAGAAGCTCTTTTTTATCCACCGCACAGCCGAGGACATCTTCCATACCGCAGGAAAACGCTTGAAGATCCCCGGGTAAGCCGGCAGAAGAAATATTAAGATTGACACTGATAACGGCATCATGTGCAAAATCGTTTTCAACATTCATTTCCGTTAGGATCGCACCGAATTTACGTTCATCGGCAAAAAGATCATTGGGCCAATCAATACTGAAAGCCAGTCCCGGATAATAGAGCAGCCCCCGGCTGAGACCGACAAGGGTCACCGGCGCCAGTGACAGCGCCTTTTTTGCCGGGCAATCTGTCCGCAAAAGTACGGCAAAATGAAGCGCGTTCACACTCTCCTGCCACCGGCTGCCATTCCTGCCTTTTCCCTCCGTCTGACGCTCGGCGATAACAACGGTTCCACTCGGCGCTCCTTTTTCCGCCAGTTCATAACAGAGGTCAGCTGTCGAGGATACAATAGAAAAATATTCCGCACGTCGACCCAGCCACACAGTTTTTAACTCCGCACCGATCTCATATTTTTCGTCCATATTATACTCCCAATTTACTGCGATAGACAAAGATAATGCCGATAAACATCAGCAAAACACCGATAATGCGATTATAATCCAGAGGAACCGTCTCCACACCAAATAATCCGAGGCTGTCAATGACGATCGCAATGGTGATCTGCCCGAAAAGGATGCAGACCGTAGCCAAACCGATACCGAGTGAAGGCGCGGCAACAATCATGGAACAAACGCATATAACGCCTAAAATGCCGCCGAGAAGCTGCCATTTGGGCGCTGCCGTCACAGCACCGAATTGACCCTTACCGAGAAGCAGCGTCAGAATCAAAAGCAGCAGCATACCCGTGGAAAAGGACCAGAGCCCCGTTTCAAGAACGCCGATACGTTTGCCGAGGCCGGCATTGATCGGAGCTTGTACGGCCGCTGCGGCGCCGCCGACGATAACGAAAAGGATATAAATCAGTTTATCCATAATTCATCCTCCATACTGTTATAAAATAGCACATTTTAATCGTTTCTTCAATAGCTAAGTACGAAAAAGCGACAGACCGAACAAGAGCAGCAAAACCTTAAAAATTACAAACGAATATTCCGCCCTCTCTTTTTTCTTCAATCTTATTCCGTCATATTAAAAAGAGCCCGTTTCGGACTCTTTTTCTTATTCTTTGTTCAGCATTCGTTCGATCGTTCGCAAAGCACGCCGGCCGTCATCCAGCAAAACGGAAATACCATACGCAACTTCGCCCTTGGGTAAACGATCATAAATCTGCCGATAAAAGCGATTGTTGTC
>CACXDX010000113.1 GCA_902766525.1 uncultured Bacillota bacterium
CGAACATCGGTTCGCCGCAGCCCGGCGCGAGGCCGGTGACACCGGCCTCCAAAACCGCCGTAAAGGGGCGGTCTTTTTTGAACATCAGGGTCAGATGATTGCGCATCGTTTCCCCGGTGCCGAAGTGGAAGCAGGGGAAAGCATAGCGGCCCGGATCGGCCAGATCATCGGCGCTGACCGCTACGGGGTCAAAGGGCTTGTCCCGAACTTGATCGAGTTCGAGGATATGAGCGCCGACGCTGATGCCTTCCTTATCCAGCAGCGTTTTGGCGATACCGCCGGCGCAGCAGATCGGCGCCAGCAGCGGCGGCAGCGCGGGCGCCGGCATTTCTTCCTTTGTTTCCGCTTGGGGGCGGAATTCGGAAATGAATTGGATCCCCTTTCCGTCGTCTTCTTCATCTTTGCCGGCGGTTTTGATCTCTATGCAAAGGGGCGCGCCGCAGGTGACGTCATCGACGAGGCCGGAAACGGCGAAAAGATCATCTTTTTGATCTTCTTCCCGCCCGAAAACGGGGTCGGCGGGGAGAAATCTTCTCGCCATAAAGGCGCGAACGGCGAAGAGGTCGATATAGTGACCGGCGGGAAGACCGTCGATGACGACGCCGTTTTCAAAAAAGTTGAAACGGATATCCTTTCCGATCTCAGAGGACATCGAAGGAACCTCCCAACGCTTTGAAATCATCGAAGAAGGCGGGATAGCTCTTGGCAACGGCTTCGCTGCCGTTGATGGTCAGCTCGCTGTCGCAGAGCAGAGAGGCCACGGCCATGGCCATGACGATGCGGTGATCGTTGAAGCCCTCCACCGTGCCGCCTTTGAGCTTTTTGCCGCCGTTGATGATCAGGCCGTCTTCGCTTTCTTCGATATCGGCGCCGAGAGCGGAGAGATTTTCCCGCATGGCGCGGAGACGATCGGATTCCTTTGTCCGCAGTTTGGCGGCGTTGTAGATGGTAGTTTTGCCCTTGGCGGCGCAGGCCAGCACGGCAAGGATCGGGACGAGATCGGGAATTTGAGCGGCGTCGATATCGATGGCGCTCAAAGTCTGATGACGAACGGTGATGCCGGAAACGGCGGCTTTCTTTTCTTTCCCGGCCATTTCCTCAATGAGATCGACGATGGCTTTGTCGCCCTGGCGGGAATGGCGGGAGATGCCGCTGACGCTGATCTCATCGCCGAGGGCCCCGGCGGCCAGCCAAAAGGCCGCGTTGGACCAGTCCTTTTCCACGTCGATCTCTCCGGGAGAGCGGAATTGCTGGCGGCCCTTGATATCAAAGCGGTTGCCGTCCCGCTTGATCGTGACGCCGAAGCGGTTCAAAATGCTGATGGTGAGATCGACGTAGGGCATGGATTCCGCTTCCGTGGTCAGGACGATGCGGCTGTCGGCAATGAGCAGGGGCAGGGCGAAGAGCAGCCCGGTCAGGAATTGTGAGCTGACGTTGGCCGGCAGTTTATAGATGCCGCCGTGCAGCTGGCCGCTGACGCGATAGGGCAGCTTTTCGCCGCGGATCAGTACGCCGTGGCGGCGCATCACTTCGATCAGCGGTTCCATCGGCCGTTCGGCCAGACGCGGCGAACCGGTATAGGTAAAGCCGTTGCAGCCGAGAGCGGCGGCGAGAGGGAAGAGAAAACGCAGTGTGGAGCCGGATTCCCCGCAGTCGATCGTGCGGGTGCAGGGCATTTCTTCAATGGGATAAACGGTAACGTCGCCGTTTTTGCCTTCTTCTATTTGAGTACCCATGCGCCGCAGCGCCGTAACGGTCGTTTGAATGTCCCGGGAGATCGTGCCGAGGTGAATTTTCGTCGGTTTATCGGCCAGGGCCGCGGCGATGAGCAGGCGGTGGGCGGCGGATTTGGAAGGGATCGCTTCAACGCTGCCGTGAAGCTTTTGCGGTTTGATACGGATGTCCATGGTTATTCCTCCGTTTATTTTGAGATTTTTATGTGCGGAAAAAAGAATCGAGATCCTTTACGGGCAGAGAGATCATACGGCAGCGGCCGATGTTTTCCGGGATGATCAGTTTGATTTTATTGCCGCGCCGTTTTTTGTCGTTTTTGATGTAGGGGATCAGCTCCCGATAATCGTATGGCATCTTCGTCGGCAGGCCGTAGCGTTTGAGGACTTTGCCGATGCGGTCGGAGCAATCGTAATCGGCGAGGCCGTTGAGGGCGGCGACGTCGGCCATGGCGGTCATGCCGCAGGCGACGGCGTGGCCGTGGCTGATGTCAAAGCGGCTTCGCGCTTCGATGGCATGCCCCAGCGTATGGCCGAGATTGAGGAATTGGCGTTTGCCCGTGTCGAATTCATCCTCGCTGACGATGCTGAGTTTGAGCCTGACGCATTCCTCGATGATCTCTTCAACGTGTTTATAGAGATTTTCCTTTTCCAGCAGGGTGAAGAGATCGCCGCCTTTTAACACGGCGTATTTGACGATCTCGGCAATGCCGTCAGCATAGCGAAGGGGATCCATTGTTTCATGGGTCGTATAGTCGCACCAGACGAGGGACGGCTGATGAAAAGCGCCGACCAGATTTTTGCCGCCGGATAGGTTGATCGCGGTTTTGCCGCCGATGGAAGAATCAACGGCGGCCAGCAGAGTGGTGGGTATCTGAATATAGGGAATGCCACGCAGATAGCTTGCGGCGGCGAATCCGGCCAGATCACCGACGACACCGCCGCCGAGAGCGGTGATGAAATCGCTTTTGGTCATGTTGCGTTTCGCCAGAAATTCCAGAAGTTCCGTATAGATATCCGTGCTCTTGGATTCCTCGCCGTTGGGGATGATGAAGGCGACGCATTCGATCTCACACCGCTGAAAGCTGCGCTTCAAAGTCTCCAAATAGAGCGGCTCCACATTGTCGTCGGTGACGATAACGGTCTGCCCTTCGGGAAAGAGCTCTTTTACGGCATCGCCGCATTGTCCGAGGATGCCCTGACCGATAACGATATCATAAGGGCGGGATGTTTTGGCGTGAATGGTTCCCATGATCGGCGTCGACTCCTTTCAAAATGATCTGTCGAATGTGATACTTCTTTAATCTGTTATTATACCGCAAAAGCGCGAAAATCGCAATAAAAAGAGCCCGAAAAGCAAAAGCTTTTCGGGCTCTCGGTTTTGAAATATTATAATACTTTGGAGAGGAAAGAACGGAGTCGTTCGTTGTCGGGGTTGTCGAAAAATTCTTCGGGGGTATCCTCGGCGAGGATCTTGCCGTCTTCCATGAAGATCACTCTGGTGGCGACTTCCTTGGCGAAGCCCATTTCGTGAGTGACGACGACCATCGTCATGCCTTCCTTGGCCAGCTCCTTCATAACGTCGAGCACTTCACCGATCATTTCCGGGTCGAGAGCGCTGGTGGGCTCGTCGAAGAGCATCACGTCGGGATTCATGGCCAGCGCGCGGACGATGGCTATACGCTGCTTCTGTCCGCCGGAGAGGCTGTTGGGATAGGTGTCGATCTTATCGGGAAGACCCACACGTTCCACAAGCTCTTCGGCTCTTCTGTTGGCTTCGTCCTTTTTCATGACGCCCAGTTTGATCGGGGCCATGGTGATATTCTGGCGGACGCTCTTATGAGGGAAGAGATTGAAGCTCTGGAAGACCATGCCCATCTTTTGGCGCATTTTGTTGATGTCGTTTTTCTTATCGGTGATCTCCTGGCCTTCAAACCAGATATGGCCGCCGGTAGGGACTTCCAGCAGGTTCAGGCAGCGGAGAAAGGTCGATTTCCCGGAGCCGGAAGGGCCGATGACGACGACGACGTCACCTTTGTTGATCTTGACGTCGATGCCGTTCAGCGCGCGGACGGTGCTGTTTTTGAAATGCTTTTCGAGACCCTGGACCTCGATGAGCACATTGCTGTCATTATGTTCAGTGGTCACTGCTTCTCAGCCTCCTTTCCAGTCGTCCCACAAGCCAGGTAAAGAACATGACCAGGACCAGATAGACCAAGGCGATGGCGATCAGCGGCATAAAAGCGGAATAAGTTCTGCCGATGATGATATAGGCGCCTTTCGTCAGATCCTGCAGGGCGATATAGCCGGAAACAGCTGTTTCTTTCAACAGCGTGATGAATTCGTTGGCCAGCGCCGGCAGGACGTTTTTGAAAGCCTGGGGAATGATGATGCCGGTCATGGTCTGAACGTAGTTGAAACCGAGGCTGCGCCCGGCTTCCATCTGGCCTTTGTCGATGGACATGATGCCGCTGCGGACGATCTCGGCGACGTAAGCGCCGGAGTTGATGCCGAAGGCCAAAACCGCGACGATCAGTTTGTTGTTGGACGTCGCGAAGATGATATAGTACATGATCAGCAGCTGAACGACGACGGGCGTCCCGCGGATGACCGTCAGATAAACCTTACTGATGATGTTGAGCACCTTTAAAACGATTTTGCCGAAGCCCGGCGCCATCGTATCGTAGGTATTATCATGGGTGGCGCGGATGATCGCGATGATGATCCCGATGGTCAGCCCGAGGATCAGGGCGAAAAAGGTGATCTCGAGGGTGAGCACGAGACCGTCGGCGAGATAGCGCCAGCGGTCGTCATCGATGAGATTGAGGAAAAATAAGGCTTTTTGGTGGGCAAACCATTCTGTCAAGGCAGATGCCACCTCCTAAGTAATCATAAGAAAGAGGCGGAAAAGAGTTCCGCCTCTTTCACTTTTTGTTCAAAAATTATTCCGCGGAAATGTATTTGTCGACGATGGACTGAACGGTACCGTCGGCGATCAGTTCGTTCAATGCGGTGTTGACCTGTTCGAGAAGTTCTTCGTTGTCCTTGGAAACGCAGATGGCGTAATCTTCCACGGTGTATTCGGTATCGAGGATCTGAAGGCCTTCGTTGGCTTCCACATAAGCTTTGGCGGGTTCGTTGTCGATGATGACGCAGTCGATTTTGCCAGTGAGCAGAGCGTTAACGGCATCGGCGCCTTTGTTGAAGCGCTCGATGGTGCCGAATCCCTTTTCTTCGATATCACCGGTAGCGTAGATGTCGCCGGTGGTGCTTTCCTGAACGCCGATTTTCCAGTCATGACCTTCTTCAAAGAGGAGATCGAGGTTGGTGATTTCGGAACCTTCGGGAACGATAACGACCTGAACGCCCTGGGCGTAGGTGTCGGTGAAGTTGACGCTTTCTTTGCGTTCGTCGGTAACGGTCATACCGGCCATGCCGACGTCGGCTTTACCGCTCTGAACGGCGGCGATGATGCTGTCGAATTCCATATCTTCGATCTGGAATTCCATACCGAGTTTTTCGGCGATGGCAGCGCAGATTTCGGCGTCGATACCGACGATTTCGCCGCCTTCGTAGAATTCATAGGGAGGGAATTCGGCGTTGGTGGCCATGATGAGAACTCCGTCGTCG
>CACXDX010000114.1 GCA_902766525.1 uncultured Bacillota bacterium
GACCTTGAAAAGGGAGGCCGAAAAAACAGACTTCTCCCCCGTCCGGGTGAACAAGATTCAATATCGATTTGATCGTCGTCGTCTTCCCGGCTCCGTTTCGTCCGATGAATCCGGTGATTCTCCCCTGTCGGATGGAAAAAGATACGTTTTGCAACCGAAAAGACGGATATTCTTTTCTCAAATTGCTTACTTCTACAATGCTCATAGGATCCTCCAAGTTTGATTTATCTGAAATCTATGATTTATACGAATATTGTAATGTATCGTTGCGGCGATTTCAACCAACCAAAGCGAACATATTCCCGTTTTTTATGTTATTTTTGGTTGCGAAAAAATACTCGAACTTCCGTTTGACACAGAAGTTCGAGTAAAAATTTTTTGGTGGAGATGAGGGGAGTTGAACCCCTGTCCGAAGGAGAACCCACCGGGCTTTCTCCGAGCGCAGAATGTGTTCGATCTCGCCTTAACGGATTACACAAACAAAGTCCGCCAAGACCATTCCGATAAATTTCCCGCATCATCCTCGGAAAAAAATGATACGGTATCCCGACCTATTGACCCCCATTCATCCATCGCGGGAACAGGATGAAGGAGGTTAGGCTGCAATTAAGCAGCTAAAGCTAATTGATTTTTGTCATTTCAATTTAGGTTCCACAGTTTAGCGGCCTTATGGAACGCCGGCTCGCTTACCCGACCAATCCTTCCCCCGTCGAAAACCAGTACATCCCCGTTTCTGACGAAAAAAACGATTGTCGCTATTTTTATTATACTCTTTTTATCTCAAAAATTCAATAAATAATATCAGAGCCCTTTTTCAACAGCGAAGAAAGTGCTATAATATTTTTATTCGGAATCGGTCTCTCCGGTTTGCGGCGGTTCCTCTCCCATAATCTCTTCAGCAGACTCGGTTTTTTCCAAAATATCGTTTACGGGAGAATCCGTTTCCTCCGGCGTATCTTTTGGCGAAGAATCCTCTTGGGCATCCATGGCATGAAGCGATGTAAGGAAGCTTTCGGGATTCGCTTTTTTGGCCGAAAGAGACGGTTCCTCCGAAACGGAAGGACGAATCCCGCGCCGCTCGTCGGAAGCGCGGCGATTGCTTCTTTTTTGTTTCGTCGTCTTTATCGTTTTACGGCGGCGGTCTTTTCCGCGGGGAGAACGCTTTTTACGCGTCGTTTTCGCGATCTCCGCCGCTGACATCGTCCGATAGCGAAAATAATCCAGGATCTGCAAACCGAGGCAGATGATGATGGCAAAAATAAAGATCCATTCCCACCAGTGAACCACGGTATAAGCTTCATATGCGAGGAAAAGACAGAGTATCACCAAAAAAACGACTGCGATAATATCTTTGATGCGCATGATTCCGTTTCCTTTGTTTTGATAATATATTATACCACCGATAGCAGGGACAAAGCAACGCTATTTTCAAAAAAATCGACATTTTCCCCTTAAAAAGGAGCATAACATGGCCGAAGCGAAAACCAACGCCGCCCGTCTTTTTGACAGTGCCGCGATTCCCTATCAACTTCACGCCTACGAAACGAAAGACGGACTCATCGACGGCGTTTCCGTAGCCGAAAAATGCGGTCAAAACCCGGATCAGGTTTTTAAAACACTGGTTACCGTCGGACACAGCGGCGAGCATTTCGTTTTTGTCGTTCCCGTCGCCGAAAGTCTCGATCTCAAAAAAGCCGCCAAAAGCGTCAATGAAAAATCCATCGAAATGATCCCGCAAAAGGAGCTGTTAAAACTCACCGGTTACGTCCACGGCGGCTGTTCCCCTTTCGGCATGAAAAAGCCTTTCTTTACCGTTTTCGAAGAAACAGCGGAGCTCTGCGACACGATCATGGTCAGCGCCGGCAAAATCGGGCTCCAAATCGAAGCGTCTCCCGATCAGATGATTTCTCTTCTGGGAGAAAAAAACGCGAAGTATGATGATATTGTAAAAGAATAAAAAGAGGCGGCTTTAAAAGCAGCCTCTTTCCTTTTGTTTTTTTATTCTTCCTCTTCCAAATCACTGTCGGTGGCGGGAAGTTCCGAACTGTCAATGATCAATTCCCCATCGGAAGTATATTCCTCAACAACAACCTCTTCCGCATCGGAATCGGAAGCCACCACTTCGGTATCGGTTTCTTCCTCCGCTTCCGCAGACGTATTGCCGCAGGCGCAAAATGCGAAAATCATCGATCCGGCCAACAGGGCCAAAAACAATTTCTTCATCTGAAACTCCTTTACTGTATTTTTTATACAAATAAATGATCTATTTCCTGTCAATATTATACTTCATATTGGGGAAAAATGCAATCATAGTTCCCTCCGGCAGCGCATATTTTAAGGAAAAAAGCAATACGGAGGCAAATATGACAGGAAAACAGCGCACCGTTTTTCCGGGCAATAACAGCAGTCAAGGCTTTTATTCTTTTTATGCCAGCGGCCTTTCCGCCACGGAAAAAATCCATATTCTCAAAGGCGGACCCGGCACGGGGAAATCCTCCCTGATGCGTCATGTTGCCGAAACATGCCGCAAACATGGCATCGATGTTGAACTCTGGCAATGCTCCTCCGACAATGATTCTCTCGACGGCGTTTTGATCCCCTCTCGTTCCGTCGCCGTCATCGACGGTACCGCTCCCCATATTATGGATCCGATCTATCCCGGTGTACGCGAGACCATCATAAATCTCGGAGCCTATTGGGATGAAGCGATCCTTGCCCGAAACAAATGCGATATCATCTCGATCAGCCGCCATATCGCGGCGGTTTTCAACAAAGCCTATGATCTTCTCCGCGAAGCCGCCCGATACGATGCGCAGCTTCGGGATGACCGGCGGGAGAAGCACACTTTTGAATTTGATGCCGAGACCTTATTGGGCGATATTCTGAAAGAAGACACACCTTTGATCCGCCACCTTTTCGCCGCCGCCGTCACGCCGAAAGGCGTCATCGACCTTCGTCGGGCGCTTTGCCTCGATCATCGACAGCGGATCTATTTGATCGGCGGAAAAAGATCACAACGTGAAATCTGCCTGAAAAAGATCATCGCGGCAGGGAAAAGACGGGGATTGGCCATCGACATCTTCCATGGTCATCTCGATCCCGAGGAAATCATTTTGGTCTCTTTCCCCAAACGCGGCGTCGTTTTCTCCACCGCGGAGCAATTTCCCCCGGAAACAAGGGAAGGCGATAAAATCATCCGCTTCGACAGCGTCCCTCTCTTTGATGAGCAGCAAAAGGCTCTTACCAAGCGGGATGCTCTCATTGATGAAGCCGTCGCGCATCTGCGCGTTGCCCACCGTCTTCACGACGAGCTGGAACGATATTACATTGCCGCCATGGATTTTGACGCCGTAGACAGCATCGCCGCCGAACTCAGCCAAAATATTTTAAAAAGCACGGCAGGATTATAAAAAATATGATATACTGTAAGGTAACATTGGTTTAGAATAACAGAGCGAGGATTACTATGGCGGATTTTAAATTGAAAGCTCCCTATCAGCCCGACGGCGGGCAGCCCCGGGCGATCGATACATTGCTCTACTCTCTCAATCAGGGTAATCGCGATCAGATTCTCCTGGGCGTTACGGGCAGCGGCAAAACCTTTACGATGGCCAATATCATTGAAAAAATGAATCGCCCCACCCTCGTCATGGTCCACAACAAGACGCTGGCGGCACAGCTCTGCGGTGAATTCAAAGAATTCTTCCCGGATAACGCCGTGGAATACTTCGTCAGCTTCTACGATTACTATCAGCCCGAGGCTTACGTTCCCCGCAGCGATACTTATATCGAAAAGGATTCTTCCATCAACGATGAGATCGAGCGTCTTCGCCATGCCGCCACCGCCGCCCTCTTCGAGCGGCGGGACGTTCTGATCGTCGCCAGTGTCTCCGCTATCTACGGTCTCGGTAATCCCGAGGATTACAGCACCATGGCGGTGAGCCTCTGGGAAGGTCAGGAAATCAGCAGGGAAGAGATCGTAAAAAAACTGATCTCCATTCAATATACCCGCAACAATATGGATCTCAACCGCTCCGAATTTCGCGTTCGCGGCGATATTCTGGAGATCTTTCCGGCATCCTCCACGGAACAGGTCATCCGCGTGGAAATGTTCGGCGATGAGATCGAACGCATCGTTGAAACCGACATCGTCACCGGCGAAGTCCTGCACAATCTGCGCCACGCCATGATCTTCCCCGCGTCGCACTATGTCACCGACGAATCCCGCATGGAAACCGCGATGAACGATATCAAAGCGGAATTGGAAGTGCGCCTCGCCGTTTTAAAAGCGGAAAACAAATTATTGGAAGCCCAGCGATTGGAACAGCGCACCCGCTTCGATCTGGAAATGATGGCCGAAGTGGGTTACTGCACCGGCATCGAAAACTATTCCCGTCACCTTACCGGCAGAAAAGAGGGAGAAGCGCCCTATACGCTGATGGATTTCTTCCCCGAGGATTTTCTGCTCTTCGTCGACGAAAGTCACGTCACCATCCCCCAGATCGGCGGTATGTATCGGGGCGACCGGGCAAGAAAAGAAGTTCTCATCGATTACGGTTTTCGCCTGCCTTCGGCGCTGGATAACCGACCCTTAAAATTCGAAGAATTCGAAGAGAAGATCAATCAGATCGTCTATGTTTCGGCCACCCCCGGCGATTACGAACTGAATCGCCATCCGCTCATTGCCGAACAGATCATTCGGCCGACAGGTCTTCTCGATCCCAAAATCGAAGTGCGCCCCATCGAAGGCCAGATCGACGATCTTTGCAATGAGATCCGGGATCGCATCGAAAAAAACGAACGTGTCCTCATCACCACCCTGACCAAACGCATGGCCGAGGATTTAACCAAATACCTGATGGAACAGGGGATCAAAGTCACATACCTGCATTATGACGTCAAAACACTGGAAAGAACCGAGATCATCCGTAATCTGCGCCTCGGCACCTATGACGTCCTTGTCGGCATCAATCTCCTGCGTGAAGGGCTGGATCTGCCCGAAGTCTCCCTCATCATCATCCTCGATGCCGATAAAGAAGGCTTTTTGCGTGCGGAACGTTCGCTGATCCAGACCATCGGCCGCGCCGCCCGCAACGATCACGGCAGCGTCATCATGTATGCCGACCGCGTTACCGATTCGATGAGGCGAGCCATCGACGAAACCAACCGGCGCCGCGAGATCCAGCAGACCTACAATGAAGAACGCGGCATCGTTCCCAAGACCATCATCAAAAAAGTCCGGGACAACCTCGCCGTCACCTATGAGGAAAAAGGCAGAGAACAGCATCTTTCCCAGTGGGTCAAAGATAAGAAAAAAAGAGAAAAGGCCATCGCTTCTCTGGAAAAAGAAATGCGTCAGGCCGCCAAACGCCTCGACTTCGAACACGCCGCGGAACTGCGCGATATGATCATGGAGCTGCGCGCCGCCGCCAGAGGCCATCAGAAAATCGAAACGGAACAGGAATTTTAAAACATGGATGAATTCATCACGATCAAAGGCGCCAAAGAACATAATTTACAAAATATCGACGTGACGATCCCCCGCGATAAAATGGTCGTCATTACCGGCATCAGCGGTTCGGGCAAAAGTTCTCTGGCCTTCGACACAATTTACGCCGAAGGACAGCGTCGCTATATGGAGAGTCTTTCCTCCTACGCCCGTATGTTTCTGGGCCAGATGGAAAAACCCGACGTTGACTATATTGACGGCCTTTCGCCGGCAATTTCCATCGACCAAAAAACAACGAGCAAAAATCCCCGCTCCACCGTGGGAACGGTAACGGAGATCTATGATTATCTGCGTTTGCTTTTTGCCCGCATCGGCCATCCCCATTGTCCGAAATGCGGCAAACCGATCCGACGTCAAAGTATCGATCAAATCGTCGACAGTATCAAAGAACTCCCCGAAAAAACGAAAATTCAGATCCTCGCGCCTTTGGTTCGCGGCAGAAAAGGTGAATTTCAAAAGCTTTTCGGTGACGCCAGGAAAAAAGGCTTCGTCCGCGTCCTCGTCGACGGTGAACTCCGCCGTCTTGACGAGGAAGAAGAGATCGTTCTCAAAAAACAGGTCAAACATTCCATTTCCCTCGTCATCGACCGCCTTGTGATTCGCCCCGATATGGAGCAGAGGCTGACGGATTCCGTGGAGCTGGCTTTGGAAGAAGCCGACGGCCTCATGGAAGTGGAGATCATCGGCGGAGAGACCATGATGTTCAGCAGAGAATTCGCCTGCCCCGACTGTGAAATCAGCATCGGTGAAATGACGCCGCGCATGTTTTCTTTCAACAATCCCTTCGGCGCCTGTCCGGAATGCGACGGTCTCGGTTTTACCATGAAGATCGACCCCGATTTCGTCATCCCCGATAAAAATCTTTCCATCAACGAAGGCGCGATTTTAACCTTGAATATCGGCAATATGCAGGGATGGTATATGCAGTGCCTGGTATCTTTGGCCAAAGAGTACGGCTTTACCCTCAACACGCCGATCAAGGATTTTTCAAAGAGACAGTTGGATGCGCTGCTCTACGGCATCGGCAATAAAAAGCTGAGAGTTACTTTTATTCACAGCGGCGGTGACCGCCGCACCTACAATGCCGGCTGGGAAGGATTGATCCCCAATTACGAGCGGCGATACAGAGAAACCAACTCCAATTATATTCGTGAAGAATTTGAAAAATACATGTCCTTCAAACCCTGTGACGATTGTCACGGCGCCAGATTGAAAAAGGAAAGTCTGGCGGTGACCGTCGGCGGCCGCAATATCCGCGAAATCAGTGACTTCTCCGTCGGACAGGCGTTGAGCTTTTTTGAATCGTTGGAACTGACGGAACGGGAAGCATTCATTGCCCGACAGGTTTTAAAAGAAATCAAAGCCCGCCTGCGTTTCCTTTTAAATGTCGGTCTCGACTATATCACACTTTCCCGCAGCAGCGGCACACTCAGCGGCGGCGAAGCCCAGCGGATCCGTTTGGCGACGCAAATCGGTTCTTCACTGATGGGTGTGCTCTATATCCTCGATGAGCCCAGCATCGGCCTGCATCAGCGGGATAATGCCAAACTTATCGAAACCCTTCAGCGTCTCAGAGACGTCGGCAACACCGTCATCGTCGTTGAACATGACGAAGAAACCATGCTGGCCTCAGACTATATCGTCGACATCGGCCCCGCGGCGGGGATCCACGGCGGCAAAGTTGTGGCCTGCGGAACACCGAAACAACTCATGCGCAAAAAGGGATCCGTCACCGCCGATTATCTTTCCGGCCGCAAATCCATTCCCGTACCGGAAAAACGCCGCCCGATCAGCGACCGTCAAATCGAGATCCTCGGCGCGACGAAACATAATCTTAAAAATCTCAACGTCCGTATTCCTCTCGGCGTTTTCGTGGTTGTTACCGGTGTTTCCGGTTCCGGCAAAAGTACGCTGATCAACGACGTTCTTTACAGTACTTTGGCTCATAAACTGAACCGCGCCCGTATCTCTCCGGAGAATTTCGCCGAGATCCGCGGTCTGGAACATCTGGACAAGGTCATCAGCATCGACCAAAGTCCCATCGGCCGCACGCCCCGGAGCAATCCCGCAACGTATACCGGCGTTTTCGATCATATCCGTGAAATCTTCGCGGAAAGCAAAGAAGCCAAAGCCAGAGGATATAAAAAGGGACGTTTCAGCTTTAATGTCAAAGGCGGTCGCTGCGAAGCCTGTCAGGGTGACGGTATCGTCAAGATCGAAATGCACTTCCTCCCCGATATTTATGTGCCCTGCGAAGTCTGTAAAGGCAAGCGCTACAATCGGGAAACGCTGGAAGCCACTTTCAAGGGGAAAAACATCGCCGATGTGCTGGCGATGACCGTAGACGAAGCCTGTGAATTCTTTGTCAATATCCCCAAAATCTATCGCAAGCTCAAAACCTTACAGGACGTGGGACTCGGCTATATCCAACTCGGACAAAGCGCCACAACGCTCAGCGGCGGCGAAGCCCAGCGCGTTAAATTGGCCACGGAGCTTTCCCGCCGCAGTACCGGCAATACCATCTATATCCTGGATGAACCCACCACAGGTCTGCACAGCGCCGATATCGCCTGTCTGCTGGACGTCCTCAACCGCCTCGTCGATCACGGCGACACCGTTCTCGTCATCGAGCATAATCTCGACGTGATCAAAACCGCCGACTATATCATCGATCTCGGTCCCGAAGGCGGCGACAACGGCGGAACGATCGTCGGCTGCGGCAGTCCGGAGCAGCTCATCGAAAACGAAAAATCCTACACAGGCCAATTTCTCAAAAAAAAATTAAAGTAAAAAGGAAGAACGATGGAAAAGGAATTCTGGACGGAAAAACTGAATCATCTCCCGATCCATCCCGGTGTTTATCTTTTTAAAGATGAGAGCGGGGAAATCATCTATGTCGGTAAAGCCGAAAGTCTCAAATCCCGGGTCTCCTCATATTTTCAGGACAGCCGCAATCTTTCTCCGAAAACCGTGGCGATGCGGGACAGGGCCCGCGACCTCGAGTATATCCTCGTCGATTCTCCCGCCGAAGCGCTGCTTCTGGAATGCAATCTCATCAAACGCTTCCGGCCGCGCTACAACATCATGCTCAAGGACGATAAGACCTATCCTTATTTGAAACTGACCTTAAAGGAGGAATACCCTCGTCTGCTGGTAACACGGCGCTATAAAAACGACGGTTCCAAATATTTCGGTCCCTTTACCAACGTTACGGCCATGAACGACACCCTGGCGGTCATCAAAACCTGTCTGCCGCTGCGCACCTGCGGAGTAAAACCGGGCAGAATGAAAAATCGTGCCTGCCTCAATTTCGACTTAGGCAATTGCCCCGGCCCCTGCGTCGGAAAGATATCCAAAGAAGATTACCGTACCATCGTTCGCAAGATCGACGATCTCCTCAGCGGCGACAGCAGTGAAATCCGACTTCTGCTCACGGAAAAAATGGAACGCGCCGCCGAAAATCTGGCTTTTGAGGAGGCCTCCCGCTATCGCGATCAGCTGGCCGCCATCGATACGGTTTTGGCGCGTCAGAAAATATCTTCCGCCAATTCCCGGGAAAACAGGGATATCCTCGCCGTCGGACGCGACGGTGATGAGGCGATGATCACCGTTTTCTGCATTCGCGACGGCCGCCTTCTCGGACGGGAACACCGGGCCGTAACGGGATGCGGAGAGCAAAGTGACGGTGAGATCCTCCGCGCTTTTTTACCGGAATTTTACAGCGGCGACCGCCTGATCCCGCTTAAGATCTATTGCCGTGAGCTGCCGGAAGAAGCGCCGCTCCTCGAAGAGATCCTCGGGGAACGACGCGGCGGCCCCGTTCATTTCTTCATTCCTCAACGCGGTGAAAAAAACCGTCTCCTTCAACTGGCGGAAAAGAACGCCGCAATGCTGCTGGACGAAGAAAAACGCAATAAGAATCGGGATAACAAAGACGTCTCCGAAGCACTGGAAAATCTCCGCGGGGCGTTGGAGCTTCCTTATACGCCCCGCCGTATCGAATGCTACGATATTTCCCATTTTCAGGGCGCTTATACCGTCGGATCCATGATCGTTTTCATCGACGGCAAGCCGAAAAAAGATCAATATCGCCGTTTTAAGATCAAACAGGTCGAAGGCATCAATGACTTCGCTTCTTTAAATGAAGTTCTCGACCGACGCTTTAAAAGGGGTATCGACGAAAAGAAGGCGGGAAAAAATACGAGCTTTGCCGATTTCCCCGATCTATTCATCATCGACGGAGGGAAAGGCCAGCTCAGCGCTACATTAAAAATCAAAGAGAAATACCATTCCGAAATTCCCTTCGTTTCTCTGGCAAAAAGAGAAGAAGAACTGATGATCCCGGATCGGGAAGAATCTCTGATCCTTCCCAAAGGCAGCCCCGAATTTCATCTGGTTCAGCGCATCCGCGACGAATCTCACCGCTTCGCCATCACCTTTCACCGGGAACTGCGGGGAAAAGGACAAACACATTCCCTGCTGGAGGATATTCCCGGCATCGGTCCCGCCCGCCAAAAAGCGCTGATGAAGCATTTTAAAACGATCCGTGCCATCGAAAACGCGGAAGTGGACGAATTAGCGATGGTGGAAACGATGAACTATCCCGCCGCCGAGGCGGTATCCGCCTTTTTCCGTCTTCGCAACAGTACCAAAGAGAAAGAGTGAACTACTGATGAGTTTATTGGAAGTCCATGAAATATCCCATACTTACGGCGACCGATCCCTCTACCGAAAAGCCTCCTTCCGCCTTTTTAAGGGAGAACACATGGGACTCGTGGGACAAAACGGCGCCGGCAAATCAACGCTGATGAAGAGCCTTATCGGAGAAGTCATTCCCGATGAGGGCTACATCCGCTGGCAAAATAAAATACGTGTCGGCCATCTCGATCAATACGCCGCCGTCAACGAAGAGGAAAGCATCTTCTCCTATTTAAAAAGCGCTTTCAAGGAATTATTGGACGCCGAAAAAAAATTAAATGAGATCAACCAAAAACTGCTGGATCAAAGTGATGAGACGTTGATCCGCACCGCTGTATCGCTTCAGGATACGTTGGAACGAAAAGAATTTTACGCCATCGACAGCAAAGTGCAGCGAGTCGCCGCCGGCCTCGGCCTGACGCCGCTCGGCCTCGATCGTCCTCTCGGCAAACTCAGCGGCGGACAAAGAGCAAAAACCATCATGGGCAAATTGCTCTTGGCCGACGTCGACGTTCTTCTCCTCGACGAACCCACCAATTTTCTCGATATCGAACATATTGAATGGCTGACAAAATACCTGAGATCCTTTAAAGGAGCTTTCATCATCATCTCCCACGACGACCGCTTTCTCAATGAGATCTGTGACTGCATCCTCGATGTGGAATTTGACACGCTGAAAAAATACAGCGGCAACTATGATGCCTTTTTGGCCCAAAAAGAGCAAAAAGAGATCGAATACACCAGAGCCTACGAACATCAGCGGAAAGAGATCAAAAAGGCCGAGGATTACATCAACAAAAATAAAGTCCGTGCCTCCACGGCGGCGATGGCCAAAAGCCGCAAAAAGGCCCTCGACAAAATGGAGCGGATCTCCGCGCTCAAACACCAAAATAAACCGCACTTTAAATTCCCTTATGTTGATATTTCAACGATGAAAGCGCTGGAAACGGAAAAGCTGGAAATCGGCTATTATTACTCGCTGATGCCGCCGATCTCTCTGACCTTGAAACGAGGTACAAAAAATGCCGTTGTCGGCTTCAACGGCATCGGCAAAAGCACGCTGTTCAAAACGTTGATCGGCGAAGTACCCGCAATCAACGGCAGCTTTCAATTCGGTGAACGTACGGTCGTCGGCTACTACGAACAGGAATTGGTGTTCACAAATGATCAATTGACGCCTTTCGACTTTATCCTCGATCATTTTCCCAAAATGACCGTGAAAGATGTCCGTTCCTCACTGGCTCGCTGCGGCATTGTCTCCGAACATATTGACCGCCCCATCGCAACGCTTTCCGGGGGAGAACAGAGCAAAGTCAAGCTTTGTCGCCTGACACTTTTCCCTTCAAACTTTCTGCTCCTCGACGAACCCACCAATCATCTGGACAGTGACGCCAAAGAAGCGCTGAAAAAAGCAATCCGCAATTTCCCCGGCACCGTTCTTTTCGTCTCTCACGATCCCGGATTTTACGAGGGTTGGGTCGATTCCGTTTTCGACATCGAAGAACACATCATTTTAAACGACTGATTAAAAAACACACAAAAACCGATCAAAAAAAGAGGACGGCACCGCATAAGCGATGCCGTCTTTTTGATGGTTCTGTTTTTTTAGTCTTCTTTGATCATATCCGCAATGGTGATTTGATCATCTTCTTTGGGAGCGTAAGAATGAAGTTCTTCTTCCTTCTTCGGTTTCTTTTCTTCAACGGGTTCTTCGCTCTTTTCCGGTTCGGGACGTTCCAGCGTTTCCTTAATGGAAAGGCTGATCTTTTTGCTGTCCAAATCGAAACCGAGAACTTTAACGTTCACAATATCGCCGGGTTTGACAGCGTCTTCGGTTTTGGCAACTCTGCCCCAAGCCAGCTGGGAAATGTGAACGAGACCTTCCACGCCGGGTTCAAGCTGTACAAAAGCGCCGAAGGTGGCCGTACGGACAACTTTCGCTTCGACAATGGCGTTGAGAGGATATTTTTCCGGAACAAGACTCCAGGGATCGGGAATCAACTGTTTCAGACCGAGAGAGATCTTCTGGTTTTCTTTGTCAACATTGAGGATATAAACATCGATTTCATCACCGATATTGAGGATTTCGGAAGGATGGTTGACGCGATACCAGGCCATCTGAGAGACATGCAGCAGACCGTCGACACCGTCGAGATCGATAAAAGCACCGAAAGTCGTCAATCTCTGGACCGTACCGTGACGAACCTGATCTTTTTCGATTTCTTCCCAGACCTTCGCGGCTTTGGCTGCTTTTTCGGCTTCCAGATAAGCTTTTCTGGAGAGGATCAGTTTGTTATGGTTCTTATCGCATTCCAGAACCTTGAATTTAATATCCTGATCTTTGTATTTTTCAAGATTGCCGACATAGCTCGTTTCCACGAGAGAAGCGGGAACAAAACCTTTGAGTCCGACATTAACGAGAAGACCGCCTTTAACAACGTCGATAACTTTACCTTCGAGGATATCTCCGTCTTCCATGGCTTTGGCCAGTTTTTCCCAGGCGAGATCGGCATCGACTCTTCTCTTGGAGAGAACGGGATGACCGTCTTCATTTTCTCTTCTCATAACGATGACTTCAACGCTGTCACCTTCATGGAACAATTCGGTGATCTGTTCGGCTTCGGCGGGATTCAGCTCGGAACGGGGAATGATCCCTTCGCTTTTGGCGCCGATATCAACCATCAGTTCGCTGTCGCTGACTTTAATGATGGTACCGGTCAATCTTTCACCGCGGCGAACGATCGCCACATCCTTACTGAAAGCGGCATAAGCGCCGGCCATTGATTCTTCTTCGGCGGGAGCTTCTTCGGTCGGAGCTTCTTCGGCGGAAACTTCTTCGGCGGGAGCTTCTTCGGCGGAAACTTCTTCGGCCGGAGCTTCTTCGGCGGGAGCTTCTTCGGCCGGAGCTTCTTCAACAGCTTCTTCAGCGGGGGCGATAACTTCTTCGGCTTCAGGTTCAGTTGCAGCTTCGACTATTTCTTCGGCTTCCGCTTCCGCAGCCGCCGCTTCCTCCGTCACTTCACTTTCCACTGCTTCAGCAGCTTCCATTTCATTCAACACTTTTTCATCCATTACTACAGAGTCCTCCTTCATTTTTTCAAGCACTTCCCCGATGATCCAATCAGGGGTCGACGCGCCGGCCGTAATGCCGATTTTTTCCGCGCCATTAAATATATTAAAATCAATATCGGAAACAGATTCGATGACGGCGGTTTTTGCACCGTTATTTGCCGCTATCTGAGCCAGTTTTCCGGTGTTGGCACTGTTTTTCCCGCCGACGACAAGAACAACGTCGACTTCTTTGGCGATGGCGGCAGCTTCTTTTTGCCGTTCCGCCGTGGCTTTGCAGATCGTATGATATACAATGACCCGCTCAGCCTCACTTTTGATATATTCGACAACGGATTCAAAACCCGCCAAAGAATAAGTTGTCTGCGATAAAATCGCTACGGTACCGTGATAACGGTGGTTCATCGCGTCCTCAAGATCATTGATGACAAAACCTTTTTCTCCGGCAAATCCCACCAGGCCGATGACTTCGGGATGATCTTTATCGCCGACGATAACGACCATATCCGCTTCTTTTCGGGATTCGGCGGCAATATGCTGGGCCTTTTTGACAAAGGGACAGGTCGCGTCAATGATCTTCAGATCACGGCGTTTCAGTTCTTCCTTTACCTCGGGCGGCACACCGTGAGAACGGATAATCACGGTATCTTCTTTTATCTCATTCATATCAGCGGCGGGACAGATACCGAGCTTACTGAGGCGTTCCACTTCCCGTTGATTATGGATCAACGGCCCCAGACTGGAAACGTTACCATCGGCGGCAGCTTCCAGCGCCAAACGGATCGCCCGCTTTACACCGAAACAAAAACCGGCGCTTTTCGCCATCGTGATAATCATACGCGCTCACCTATAAAAAATTCGCATTTCTTCCCTTAACTCCTGCCGTTTCAAGGCGGGTTTTTTCCATGATTATCCGACATTCTTCGACTTTAATCCGACTCTTTGAGCTGATGAACCAATTCACCGACGGTTTCTTCTTCCTTCTTCGTGATGCGAGCCATCGTCTCCCGCCGTTTTTCCCCCGACAACGCCTCATAGGGGAATGGCTCACCCACTCTCAGGCGAGCTTTCGGCGAGAACGGTTTAAGCAACCGACCACAGCCATCAAGACCGATGGGAACGATCAGACAATCCGATTGAGAAGCGATAAAGCTGACGCCGGTTTTAAAGGGAAGCATCGTTCCTTCTTTTTCGCGGGTCCCTTCGGGGAATATCCCCAAAACCCCTTCATCATCCAAAACCCGGATCGCCTTTTTCAGGGCAGCCCGATCCATCCCGTCCCGGTCAATGGGGATACACAGCAAATGTGTCAGAAACCAATTCAGAAACTTATTTTCAAATAATTCCTTTTTCGCTAAAAAGTGAACGGGGCGCTTCAAAGCCAGCCCCACGGCAACGGGATCCAAAGCATTCTGATGATTTGCGATAAGAACGACGGCACCATTTTCCGGAATCAGGTCCGTACCTTCAAAACGCACACGCGAACGAAGTAAAAAACCGACGATATTTCGTAAAACTTTATAAAACTTCAACGGATCTTTCCTTCCATAGTTCGATGACAGCATCACATACCTGGTCGATCGTCATCGCGGTCGAATCGATGAGAACAGCGTCCTCACTTTGACGCAACGGATGAATCTCACGAGTGGAATCCAGCTCGTCTCTGCGGATCAGATCATTGATCACATCTTCTTCCGTCATATCCAAACCGATTCCCTTTTGCTGCCATTCCACAAAGCGGCGATGCCCTCTCTCCCGCGGGTCGGCGGTGAGGAAAATCTTCAAAGCGGCGTCACGCAAAACATAAGTACCGATATCCCGGCCGTCCATCACAACGCCGCCCTCCCGGGCGTAACCTCTCTGCAGCTCCACCATAGCTTCGCGTACGGCAGCATAGGAACAGACTTTGGAAACGAGAGTTGTCACATCACTGCCGCGAATGGCGCTGCTGACATTTTCCCCATCCATAAAGATAAGGGGCATACCTTCTTCGGCATCCAGGCGGATATCGATCTTCCGCGCCAGAGCCGATACGGCAGCCTCATCGTCCGGATCTATATCTTCGTGCAGCACCTTCAAAGTGCAGGCACGGTACATCGCACCGGTGTCAATGTAGCGAAAGTTCAACCGATCGGCGACTCTGCGGGCGATGGTACTTTTTCCAGCGCCGGAGGGACCGTCAATCGCAATAGCTTTCTGATACATACAACACCAACCTTCAGAGTTATAGATAATATTATTATACTAGATACAAAATAAAATGTCCTGAGAAAATTATTTTTTTTTGTTGATTATTTTGACCTGTTTTCGCAAAGCACATTTTTTCATCACACCATCTTCATCGAAACTTAACAACACCCCATTTCACTTTTTCCGTCGTACCTGTCATTGAAGCAGGAAGCATTGTCCGATCAACGCCGTCGGGATAGGCACCGATCACAAAAGTCTCCCCTTTGCCGCCGATGAGAAACAAAACGTCTCCGTCGCCGACACGAACCGTAAGAACGCCATGAGACAGATCGCCGGCTTTTTCATCATTGATCCAAATCGCCGCGTCACTGCCCTTGCCGCTCGCCGTTTCCAACGTTATATAGCCGCTGAGCTCGGCAAATTCCACTTCCGCAGACTCGATCTTTTCCGCCAGATCAATGAAGTCGGCGCCGATGCGCTCGGCTCTCATTTCTCCGACGAGATCATCATGCAGAAAAAAATAACCCTGAACAGTGAAAAGCAGCGAAAACACAGCTGCCCAAAGTGTGAAGAAAAGTTTTTCTCTCATGGAATATTAAAAATTCCTTCCGAATCGTTATTGATCTATTATGCCGTTTTTTATACCCCGCCTATACATGAAAACAGAAAAACTCCTGTTATTTCTTGAAGAAAAGGCGAAAAACTATTGCATTTTTAAAAATCATATGATATATTTATGAGAACGACATAACAATTTAAATCGGAGGAAAGATCAATGAAAAAACTTTTATGTATCGCTTTAATGTTAATGCTGGCGCTGACCTTCGCCGCCTGCGGCAATTCCGCAACCGATGAAGGCGCCGCCGACGACGGAGTTCTCATCATGGCCACCAACGCCGAATTCCCTCCCTATGAATTCTACGAAGGCGGCGAAATCGTCGGTATCGACGC
>CACXDX010000115.1 GCA_902766525.1 uncultured Bacillota bacterium
AAAATCTTCGCCGTCGATGGTGGCCAAAACCGGGATATCCTCTTCGTTTCCTTTTGCCGAAGCTTGACAGCCGGCCAAAGCCGCCGCGATGACGACCGCGATCAGCAGAAATATGAGCGGGTAAATCTTGTTCATCACATTTCCTTCCTCATTCGAATTTTCTTCCTCAAAAAAACCTCCTTCATGCGCTTTTGAAAAAGCGGTGACTTTTTTGGTGAAGATGTAATGATATTCGGAACCGTTTACATATTCGCTGACGTAAACGGTGCCGTCGTTATTTCGGTGAAGGGTAGTGACGCTGCCGTCTTCAGCGGTGACCGTCAGCTCCGCGGGGTTGTTTTCATCGTAATCCCAGGTGCCCTTGACGGTTTTCGTGACGATAAAGGATTTCAGCTTGATCTTCGCTTTGCCGCCGTTTTGAATGACCAGGGAGGAATGATCGTCCGCAGTATCCGTGATATCCATTTCGTCAATAACGGCAGGGGTCAAATCATCATACAGTTCGGGAGCAGCCTCGGCAAGTTCGGCCGCGGTAATGATAAATTTTACGGCGGTACACTTCCACTTGCCCACATAGTCGTTTTCCGGCTCTTCGCCGCAGGCCGTCATCGCGAAAGCGAGACCACAGATCAGAACAAGGGCAAGCCCCGTCTTCTTCATCGTTTTTTTCATTTTAAAAATCCTTTGTAAAATATTTCAAATATAAGCCGGATATCTGTTTTTTCAGAAGAAGGAAGGCTGGGTGTATTTTTCCGGCAGCTCCCTTAAGTAACGGAAACAAGCTTCGGGCTCGTCGATGATGTTGTGAGCGGCGCAGGTCTCATGGAAAATTTTCATCAGCCTGTCGTTGTTGTCGGAGGGGACGACGTAAGCGTCGCCGTATTTCCTTTGATATTTCTTGCTGAGGCCGGGATCGATGCGGTCGAGGCAGCGGTAATAATATTCGCGGCTGCCGTTTCTCAGTGTCATGCCCATGCCGAAACAGATGATGCCCCTGACCCCGGCGTCGACGCACCAATCCAATATCGTTCTGATGTTCTCCTCGCTGTCGCTGAGGAAGGGCAGAACAGGGGAGAGCCAGACGACGGTGGGGATGCCCCTTTCCCGAAATTCCTTTATGACCTCATAGCGGCGCTTCGAGGTGCAGACGTTGGGCTCCAGTTTGCGGCTCAGTTCTTCGTCGGCGACGGTCAGCGTCATCTGCAAAACGGCCTTTGCCTTGTCGTTGATACGCTTAAAAAGGTCAATGTCGCGCATCACCAGATCGGATTTGGTGATCACCGTGGCGCCGAATTCGTAGCCGTTGATCAGCTCCAGACATCTTCTCGTCAGCATCAGCTTCTTTTCGCAGGGCTGATAGGGGTCGGCCATGGAGCCGGTGCCGATCATGACGCGCTTTCTTTTCGTGCGTAAGATCTTCTCCAGAAGCTCCGGCGCGTTTTCCTTGACTTCGATATCTTCAAAGGGATGATCGAAGTGATAGCAGTCGCTGCGGGAGTCGCAATAGATGCAGCCGTGGGCGCAGCCGCGGTAGACGTTCATACCGTTTTCTTTGGTCAGCAGTGCTTTGGCTTTAACGAAGTGCATAGCTCCCTCCCGACTTCCTTTTTCTTTATATTATAATTGTTCCGTCCGTTCTTTTCAATAGCGGCCTTCGCCGGGGAAAAAGAAGGGAAGAGCGCAAAAAAAGGGTGATAAAGCATAAAAAAGGCGTTGACATTTGATTATGCATATTTTATAATAAAATAACTTTTACGGAAAGATAAAAAAACTCATTTGAGGAGGTTTCAACCATGAAAAAAATCGCAGCACTTGCCTGCGCCGTTCTCTGTTCCGTCGGTTTGCTTGCCGGCTGCGGCAGCGGCAGCGACTCCGCCGCCGGTGAAGGCGGCGAAACCTACCGGGTCGGCGTGATCCAGCTCGTCCAGCACGTCGCTCTCGACGCCGCCACCGAAGGCTTCCAAGATGCCCTCACCGAAAAGCTCGGTGACAGCGTCACCATCGATGTCCAAAACGCTTCCGGTGATTCCAACACCTGCGCCACCATCGCCAATCAGTTCGTCTCTTCCGGTGTCGATCTGATCATGGCCAACGCCACTCCGGCGCTGCAGGCCGCCTATGCCGCCACGGAAACCATTCCCATCGTCGCCACTTCCGTCACCGATTACGGCACGGCTCTCGATATCGCCGATTGGTCCGGCGTTTCCGGGATGAATGTTTCCGGCACCTCCGACCTGGCTCCCCTTGAAGAGCAGGCCGCGATGATCAAGGAACTTTTCCCCGACGCCAAAAATATCGGCCTCATCTTCTGCTCCGGTGAAGCCAATTCCAAATATCAGATCGAAAACATCAAGAAATATTTGAGCGACTACGGCTATACCTGCACCGAATATTCCTTTGCCGACAGCAATGACATTCAGGCCGTCACCCGGTCCGCCTGCGACGGCAGCGACGTTCTCTACGTGCCCACCGACAATACCGCCGCTTCCTGCGCCGGTACCATCGACGGAGTCGCTTCCGCTGCCGGTGTGCCCATCGTCGCCGGTGAAGAAGGCATCTGCAGCGGCTGCGGCGTCGCCACCCTCTCCATCGACTACTACGATCTCGGTTATCAGACCGGTCTGATGGCTTATGAGATCCTCGTCAACGGCGCCGATCCCGCCGAAATGGAAATTCAGTATGCGACCGAACTGACCAAGGAATACGAACCCGCCCGCTGTGAAGCACTGGGCATCACCGTTCCCGATGACTATGTCGCCATCGAACCGGCGGAAGACTGAGCTTTCTTTTACCCGCCGGGAAGGGGATCACCCCCTTCAAAAATGATGTTCAACGAAGAGCTTTCCTTTTTGGGAACGCTCTTCGTTTTTGTTGCTTCAAAATGGGGCAAAAGCCTTGACTTTACTGCCCTTTTCGGTGTATCATATAATTTAGCGTTTTTATTA
>CACXDX010000116.1 GCA_902766525.1 uncultured Bacillota bacterium
ATCGCTCCCGAGATTGCTCAGAAGGGGAGCGGAGATGAACGCGTTGACCTTTATTCCACAGGTATCGTTTTGTATGAAATGCTCACGGGCAAACTTCCTTACACCGGTGACAGTCCGATCTCCATCGCGCTTCAGCATGTGGAAGGTGATTATACGCCCATCGATGAAATCGATGAAGATATTCCTTACGAAGTTGCCAGGATCGTCGATAAGGCGATGTCCGTTAAGGTGAATGACCGCTATTCTTCTGCGCAGATCATGATGGATGATATTGAAACCGCCGCCGATGAATACGATGTGATTCTGACACCGATCCAGATGACCGCGGTAAAAAACACGAATACTCATAATGATTTCAAACGCAGCGAGGATCGACAAGTCGAACGCCGGAGGAATCGTCGGAACGGATCGGATCATCGTCGTCGGGATGATGATTTTGAGGACGATTATAAAAAAGAAAAAAAGGATAAACGCAAGAAGAAAAAGAAAGACGGGAACAAAAAGCTTGTTGTGGCGATCATCATTGCCGTTATCGCCGTTCTCGGACTCGGTATCGGAGGTTATGCTTTTCTCCATCACATCCTGGGCGGAGAAGAAGTTGAAATGCCCAATCTGATCGGTCTTACGGAACAGCAGGCCGTTCAGCAATTGGAAGATCTGAATCTTAAAGCCGTTATCCAGGAAGAAGAAAACGATCAGTTTGACGAAGGCATTGTCTTCGGTCAAAGCGTTGAACCGGGACAGATGGTAAAAGAAGGTAAAAGCATCAAGATCATGATCTCCGCCGGCGGCGAACTAGTTGAAGTTCCGGATGTTGTCGACAAATCTCAGGAAGCAGCCAAAACGACATTGAAAAACGCCGGTTTTGACGTTGACGTTATCGAAGAAACGTCCGATGAAGTTGAAAAAGGCAAGGTTATCCGGCAAACGCCCGACGGCGGATCAAAACTGGAAAAAGGAAAGACCGTAACGATCGTTGTCAGCAGTGGAGAAGATAAAATCACGGTTCCCAATGTTATCGGTTTAACCAAGGAAGATGCTATTTCCAAGCTGGATGATGCCAATCTGAAATATTCCGTCACTTCCTATGAATACAGCAATAATTATGACGACGGTTATGTAATGTATCAAAATTACGGTTCCGGTGAAGAAGTCGATAAAGATACCGTGATCAAAATCAAAATTTCCAAAGGACCGAATCCCAACAATAATAGCAACAATAACAACAATAACGACGAAAACAATAACAATAACAATAATAACGGAAATAACAACAATAACGGCAGCAACAATAATAATGATAACCCGGCTGATGCGGGTGAACGTGAAGAAACATCTTCCGGTGGACAATAATGAAGAATTTGTCGGAAGGACTTCTGATCAAAGGATATAACGGTTTCTATTACGTCGCTTCGGAAGGAACACTGTGGACTTGTTTCCTGAGAGGCAGATTTCGCATCAAAAAGCAGGTTTTTCTGCCGGGTGACCGTGTGCAGTTTACGAAACTCGAGTATCCTAAGGGTGTTATTGAAAATGTGTGCGACAGGGCGAATCGATTGGTTCGTCCTGCCGTTGCTAATGTGGAAAAGGTACTCATAACCTTCGCTTTAACCAATCCGTCTCCCGATCTGATTCTGCTTGACCGTATACTGATCCAGGCAATGCATGAAAACATTCATGCGATCATCTGTTTCAATAAGGCAGACCTGTATTGCGGTGATTCGGAGGAAAGCGTTGCTGAGGTTTATCGTCGTGCCGGTTTTGAAGTATACTGTGCTTCCGCGGAAACCGGAGAAGGGATGGACAAAATCAAAAACGCTTTAAAGAATTCCGTGACGGTTCTTGCCGGACCGTCCGGCGTCGGCAAGAGCAGTATCATCAATGTTCTCGCGCCGAATTTAAAGCTGGAAACCGGTTGTTTGAGTAAGAAAACGGAACGGGGCCGTCATACGACGAGAAAAGTGGAATTACTTTCAATTGACGAGGAAACTTATATCGCCGATACACCGGGCTTTTCTTCCATTTATCTGCCGAATGACCTGATGAAAGAGGATTTACCCGCGTTTTATCCGGAATTTTCCGGTGCGGCCGCTTATTGTCCGTTTAAAAGCTGTCTTCATCTCAATGAACGTGAATGCGAAGTGAAAAATGACGTTGAAAACGGGCTGATCGATCGCGGTCGATACGAGCGGTATTGTCTGTTTTTAAATGAATTGAAGGAAAGAGAGAAAAAATACTGATGAAACCGATTTTAGCTCCGTCTTTGCTTGCCGCTGATTTCAGTTGTCTCGATCGTCAGGTTGAGATCGTGGAAAAAGCGGGTGCGCAATGGCTTCATCTTGACATTATGGATTTTCATTTTGTCCCCAATCTTACGTTCGGGGCGGGAATTGTCAGTTCTTTACGCTCCTGTTCCGATATGGTTTTCGATGCTCATCTCATGGTGGAAGATCCGTTTAAATTCATTGAATCCTTTAAAAAAGCGGGAGCGGATTATTTTACCTTTCATATAGAAGCGGCGGAAAATCCGGATCAAATAATCCGTGACATTAAATCTGCCGGTATGCGCTGCGGAATATCGATCAAACCCAGCACGGATATATCTGTTTTGCTGCCTTATCTTGCCGACCTTGATCTCGTTCTGGTCATGAGCGTGGAGCCGGGTTTCGGCGGACAATCTTTTATGCCGGATATGCTTGAAAAATCCTCTTGGCTGGCCGCTGAAAAAGTAAAAAACGGTTATTCCTATATCATTGAGATGGACGGAGGCATCAATCGCGAAAACGCAAAGAAAGCTCTTGCTTCCGGCGTGGAAGCTCTCGTCGCCGGCTCGGCTGTTTTCGGAGCGGAAGATATTGCGAAAGAGGTGCGCTATTATCTCGATCTCACTATTGACAGATAAATGGAAAAATGCTAACATACAAAAGTAATGACAAAAGATCTCGGGGACGGTGAAATTCCGTACCGGCGGTAAAGCCCGCGAGCCTTCGGGTTGATTCGGTGAAATTCCGAAGCCGACAGTGTAAAGTCTGGATGAAAGAGATGATTAAAAAGAGAAATCCCCGTGTCTTTTCAGACACGGTTTTTTTCTCGGAGTATTGTATGGATTATACGGAATCACAGATAAAATATATGAAAAGAGCCCTTGATCTCGCTGAAAAGGCACGTGGTTTCACACAGCCCAATCCTCTTGTCGGCGCGGTCATCGTCAAAGACGGAGAAATCGTCGGTGAAGGCTATCATCACCGCGCGGGAGAAGCTCATGCCGAAATCAACGCGATTTCCGAAGCAAAATCCAAGGCTATGGGCGCAACCATGTATGTGACGCTGGAACCCTGCGCCCATTACGGAAAAACGCCGCCCTGCGCCAATGCGGTCGTTCGGGCGGGGATCAAAGAAATCTTCATCGCTTTGGAAGATCCCAATCCGAAAGTCAACGGAAAAGGAATCACGATTTTGGAAGAAGCGGGAATCAATGTTCATACGGGTCTATTGCGTGATGAGGCCATTCGTCAGAATCGTGTTTTTTTGACCAACCAAATCAAAAAGAGAGCTTTCATCGCTTTAAAATCGGCTCAATCCATCGATGGGCGGATCGGCCCCGCCGACGGACGTCCGCTGAAAATAACGGGAGATGCGTCGCATTACAGGGCGCATTTGCTGCGCAGAGATTACGGTGCCGTTCTTTGCGGCGTTAATACGCTGATCAAGGATGATCCTTCGTTGAATATTCGTTATAATATTTCTCATCCGGAAAACAGTCCCGTTCGAATCGTGATCGATCCTCATCTGCGTTTGCCGCTAAGCGGGAAAATATGGCACAGCAGCGCGGCTCCGGTTCTCATTTATACACTGGGCAATGTTTCTTCCGCTTTGAAAAAACGTATTGAGAGTCGGGGCGGTCATATTGTTTCTCTTCCCGATAAAGACGGTATAATCGATCCGCTGCGCATTGCCGTTGATCTTTTGGAAAGGAATATCTGTTCCGTTTTGATCGAAGGCGGTGCGGCGACGTTAACGGCATTTTTCAATGCCGATCTATGGGATGAGTATCATTGCTTTATCGCGCCCAAATTCATCGGCGCGAACGGCATCACCGTTTATCGGAAAAGTATGGAAAATGATGACGATGCCGTTGTTTTAAATGCCGAGCAATCGGTTGAAATCTGCGAAGACGATATCCGTATCATTTATAAAAACAGGCAGGGGGTTGAGTTGTGTTTACCGGAATCATCGAAGAAAAAGGCTTTGTCCGGAAAATCCGACGCCATTCATCTAGTGCGTCGCTGACCGTTGCCTGTAAAAAAATATTGTCTGATATTCACATCGGGGACAGTATTGCCGTAAACGGAATATGTCTCACCGTCATTGATTTTCGCGATGATTGTTTTACTGTTGACGTGATGCCGGAGACCGTTCAAAGAACGTCTCTTTCCGGATTGAGCAGCGGGGATCCGGTGAATTTGGAAAGAGCGATGGCATGCGATAAACGCTTCGGCGGTCACTTTGTCAGCGGTCACATCGACGGCGTCGGCACGCTGGTACAGCGTGAGGAAAATGAAATTGCCGTTATTTTCCGCATCCGCTGTTCCCGCGAATTAGCGGAAGGAATCATTGAAAAAGGATCCGTCTGTCTCGACGGCATCAGCCTTACCGTCGTTGATGTCAATGACAGCTCTTTCAGCGTCTCTTTGATTCCGCATACCGTAAGTGTTACGAATTTAGAGACTAAAAAAATCGGTGATTCGGTCAATATCGAGACGGATATGATCGGAAAGTATGTTCGTAAATATTTGCATCATAATGAAACCGTAAAGACGGGAAAAACGAATATCTCCATGGATTTTCTTGCCGAAAAGGGTTTCCTCTGAGATAGGGAGAGAATAAAATGAGTTTTCAAAAAATCGAACAGGCGCTGGCCGATTTACGTGAAGGGAAGATCATTCTCGTGACCGATGATCCGGAACGTGAAAACGAAGGCGACATGATCTGTGCCGCCGAAACCGCCGGTACCGAAAATTTAAATAAAATGGCCTCCGAAGCAAAAGGATTGATTTGTATGCCGATGAGCCGCCATTATATCCAAAAACTCGGATTGAGACCGATGGTCCAGCATAATACCGACAATCACGAAACGGCATTCACGGAATCGATCGACTACATCGGGACGACGACCGGAATCTCCGCCGAAGAAAGAGCGATCACGGCCAGACAGGCCGTAAAGGATGACGCTTCACCCAATCATTTCCGCAGACCGGGTCATATGTTTCCGCTGGAGGCGCGAAGCGGCGGTGTTTTGGAGCGAAACGGCCACACCGAAGCCACCGTCGATCTGCTGCGTCTTGCCGGCATGAAGGAGGTTGGTCTCTGCTGTGAAGTTATGCGTGAAGACGGCACCATGATGCGTAAAACGGAGATGGAAAAATATGCCGAAGAAAACGGTATCACCATGATTTCCATTAAAGATCTGCAGATCTATCGTAAGATCCATGATCGCTTCATGACCCGCGTTTCCGAAGCCGATCTGCCGACAAAGTACGGAAATTTTAAAATATACGGCTACATCAATGAGATCAACGGAGAGCATCATGTCGTTCTCGTTATGGGCGATGTCGCCGACGGTAAACCGGTATTGTGCCGCGTTCATTCCGAATGTTTGACCGGTGATGTGTTTGGTTCGCGCCGCTGTGACTGCGGTCAGCAGCTGGATGCGGCCATGAAAGCCATCAGCGAAGAAGGAAGGGGCGTTCTCGTCTATCTGCGCCAGGAGGGCAGGGGGATCGGTTTAATCAATAAAATCAAGGCCTACGCGCTGCAGGATCAGGGACGCGATACCATTGAGGCCAATATCGAGCTCGGTTTTCCCGCCGATATGAGAGACTACAGCTGCGGCAGCCAGATATTGACGGACATCGGCGCGTCAAAGCTGCGTCTGCTTACCAACAATCCTCAGAAAATCCATGATCTCTCCGATTACGGTATTGAGATCGTCGAATGGGTTCCCATGAAGATTGCCCCCAATCATGATAACTTTTTCTATATGGAAACAAAGAAGAAAAAAATGGGTCATTATTTATATGATCCTGAAAAACAGGAGGATTAACTTATGCGTAAAATCGAAGCCGATCTTATCGGCAAAGGCTTAAAAGTTGCCATCGTTGCAGCAAGATTCAATGAATTCATCACGGCAAAGCTGATCGAAGGAGCGGAAGACGCATTGCTGCGTCACGGTCTGGAAGGAGATCAGATCGAACTCTGCCGTGTTCCCGGCGCCTTTGAAATTCCCGTTGTCGCCAAAGCGCTCTCGGAGAGGGACGATATTGACGCCGTGATTTGTCTCGGCGCGATTATTCGCGGCGCGACGCCTCATTTTGATTATGTCGCCGCCGAAGCCTCAAAAGGCGTCGCTCAAGTATCGATGCAAAGCGGAAAACCCGTGATCTTCGGCATGATTACTGCGGATACGCTGGAACAAGCCATTGACCGTGCCGGCACGAAGAGCGGCAACAAAGGCTATGACGCCGCCACGACCGCCATTGAAATGGCCAATTTGATGAAGATCGTGAAATCATGAAAAGAGCTGTTCTGTTTTGCAACGGCGAGGTTTCGGATCTTTCCTTTCACCGGAAATTGATCCTAGACGATGATCTGCTCATTGCCGTTGACGGCGGAGCCAAGCATTTGTATGATCTTAACCTGGTGCCCGATATCATACTCGGTGATTTTGATTCGATTCCGCCGGATATCCTTGAGTCGTTTCAAAAAAATAAGACGGAATGTATCTCTTTCCCGAGAGATAAGGATTATATTGATTTGGTTCTTGCCGTTGAGGAAGCACGCAGCCGAGGATGTAAGCAAATACTCATCCTCGGCGCCTTCGGCGGAAAAAGGGTCGATATGTTCATGGCCAATTTAATGGCGATCTCGCGCTATGACGGTTGTGATATCGTTATGAAAAACGAATACAGCGAAGCACGGCTCGCATCTGCGGGCAAAATAACGGAAATCAAAGGCTGTGAAGGGGATTATGTCTCTTTGATTCCGCTTGATGAGAAAGTTGAAACCGAAGACAGCGTCGGTCTGAAATATCCTCTGAAAGATCTCGTTTTTCACTTCGGTGAAAGTTTGGGCGTCAGCAATGAATTGACCGAAAAAAAAGCATCTCTGACGGTTAAAAGCGGAAAAGCCATGATCATCCGGCAAAAGAGGTCCTGATATGACAAAGAAAGAAGAATTTATTGAAATATATCGTCGTGATATCAAGCGTGAAGGCAGCGAAGCACTTCTCGATTATCTGGAAAACCATTCCGATTTTTTTACCGCGCCGGCTTCGACAAGATATCATCTTTCTTACGAAGGCGGTCTCGTCTGTCACAGTCTCAATGTCTATCATTGCTTGAAAGCTTACCTTGACAGATCGCGCGTGCGGGAGGAGTACGGCCTCAAAGTATCCGCGGAAACCGCGGCGATCATCGCACTGCTCCATGACGTTTGTAAAATCAATTGCTATAAAAAAAGCTTTCGCAATGTAAAGGACGAAAACGGAAAATGGCAGAGAGTACCAAGCTATGATTACGCTGACGAACTGCCCTACGGTCACGGGGAAAAATCCGTCTATATCATCAGCGGATTTATCAAACTCAGCAGGGAAGAGGCATTTGCCATCCGTTACCATATGGGCTTTGCAGGTACGGAAGACACACGCAGTGTCGGCGAAAGCTTTCGCCGTTTTCCTTTGGCCTTTGCCTTATCAACGGCGGATATGGAAGCAACCTATTTTCTGGAAAACAAATAGTTATTTTATTTCAATATTGTGCATATTTATTATATTGTTAAATCCCGCTGTAATATTTATGCAAAACATTTTTAAGCAGGTAATTTAATGCTTTAAAGCAAAAAAAGGAGGAGTGGTAAATAAGCTTTTCATCGTTTCTTGACAGCTTTTTTTGATGAAAAGGGGAAATTTACGTAAAACAATGAAAAAAGAACAAACAACATTAAAGAAACACAATGTAACAACTTTGACCGTATTTTTCATGATTTTCTGCATGGTCTGCGCCGGTTCCTACGGAATCGAGGATATGATTCCTTCGGCGGGCCCGGGACTTACCATCATCTTACTTATTTTCCTGCCTTTTTTCTGGAGTATTCCTCAGGGACTCGTTGCCGCTGAGCTCGGTTCCGCAATTCCGGAAGAAGGGGGATATTATAAGTGGATCCAAAGAGCATTGGGTGAATTCTGGGGGTTTCAAGCCTGCTGGTGGCGAACGGTTTCCATTTATGTCGACTCGACTTTATATGTTATTCTCGCGGTCGGCTACATCAATTCCGTTTTTATGCTCAACGGATGGCAGTCCTTTTTGATCAAAGCCTTTTTTATCATCGCATTTTCCATCATCAACATACGGGGCATTCGCGATGTCGGGCGGGTTGCTTCTTATTTTTCCGTCATTGTGATCGGGTCTTTTTTGGCATTGATCTTCGTCGGCTTCGCTCATGCCCAATACAATCCCGTGGTTCCCTTTGTACCGGAAGGACAATCCGTGTTTTCCAGTCTCGGTCTGGGTATCGCTATTTGTATGTGGATGTATGCCGGCTACGAGTCGATGTCGACAATGGCCGGAGAATTGGAAAATCCGATGTCCATTCCGAAAGCGACGATCATTTCCGTTCCCGCGATCATGCTTTTCTATATTTTATCGACCCTTGCCTGCCTGACAGCTGTCGGACAATGGCAGAACTGGGGTGTGGAAGAGGGGATCAGCTTCGGCAGCATCGGCGATCTCGTCGGCATGCACTGGCTTTCCGTTTCCTTTGTTTTTATTGCCGTGATCGCCAACCTTTCCATGTACAATACTTATCTCGCTTCCGGTTCAAGAGGTTTCTTCGCGTTGGCCGATGATGATCTTTGTCCCGCCTTTTTCAAGCGTCTTCATAAAAAGCACGGTACGCCTCATACGGCGATTATCGTTATGGCCGTAATTAACCTGCTTTTATGTCAGGTAGGCTTTGATACGCTCGTTGTTATCGACGTCTTTCTTCTAATGTTTGCTTATATTCTGATCTATATTGCCATGATCGTTTTGAGGATCAAAGAGCCGGATCTGGAGCGTCCCTTTAAGATCCCGCTCAAAACAGGCGGCGTTATTTTGCTTTGTGTTTGCCCGATCATCCTCTGTGTCGTCGCTCTTTTTACTAACGGTTTATCCTATTTTATCGGTGGTTGTATCGGTATTATTTCCGGGCCTCTGCTTTATATTGTCTGTAAAAAAAGATATGGCGGCGTCGACGGCATCAAAGCGGTTTCGGCAAAGAACAAAAAACTTTCCGCGGCGATCATCGTTACCATGCTTGCTGCCATCGTTTTTGCTCTTTTGATCGTCTTAATTTAAAAAGAATTAAAATTGGTGATTGACAAATACAGATCAAAGATGTTATGATATTTAAGCACCGATTTTAAGCGGATGTGGTGGAATTGGCAGACACGCTAGATTCAGGTTCTAGTTCCGTCAAAAGAGTGCAGGTTCAAG
>CACXDX010000117.1 GCA_902766525.1 uncultured Bacillota bacterium
CTGTCCCCTTTGGCGGAAGCAACGCAAAGAATCAAACGATAGAGAAAGCGGTAGAAGATTATGTATGAATTAATGAAATGGGGCGAGGTTGCCGATTTGCTGCGTAAAAAAACGCTGGAACTGCAACGCGCCCCGAAAATGGAAGATGTTTTGGGCGCGAGGGAATTGATCAATGCCATCCCTCACGGAGATTGGAAATTCGTTCTCGGCTATTGCGGCATCAATCCCTTTTATTATGTCGGGAAGGCCAATAATGAACGCTTTAATACGCCCTTCCTGGAGGATCTGTCCGATGAAGGCATCATCAAAGTGCTGAAACGCAGGGCTTTTGCCATGCACTGTACCCCGAGGGAACAGGATATCTATGCTTATATCGAATGTATTTACCGTTGGGGCAGCTGGCCCGCGACACTCGAAGCGGCCAAAATGAAACAATGCGATAGTTACCGCTATAAAGACCCCGTCCCCGGTACGGTGGATCGATTTTACGATACCTACGTCCGCCGCTGCCGTTTTAAAAAGAGGCAGAGATGGTGACGGTTCTCTGTATCGGTGAATGAAAAAATAAAAAAACGCCCCCGCCCTGTTATCCCGAGCGTTTTTCCTGTCATCCTGAGCCTTGGCGAAGGATCCCCCGCTTCCATGCTGTCATCCTGAGCCTTGGCGAAGGATCCCCCGCTTCCCACGCTCCACGTTACTTTGATGAGCGCTTTGATTGACCGGGTTACTGCGAAGACGGACTTTGTTTTTCATCTGACCACAGAAACCCTTCGGGTTTTTGCGTACCACTGTCCTGTGATGGAGCTGCGCTCCCTCTCAGGTCAGCGGCAAAGGATCCCCCGGGAGAGAAGTACAGCGTAAAACCCCCCTCGATACGTTTACGTACCGAAGGGGGTTCTTGATTTTTCTTTAACTGTGATCGGAAAAAGCGGAATCGCCGATGAATTCCCGCAATAAGGAATTGGGCGGCACGTGTACGGAATCAATGGGGAGCATCATATCGAGAATGCTCAAAAGCCGCTTCGCTTCATTATAGCTGTGATCTTCGGCGGAGATTTGCTTCAGCGTAGGCTCGATAAAAGGCTTCAACACGGCCATTTCATAAATGAGCGAGGTATTGAGAAAATAATCGGCGTTTTCCCTGAAGGGCGTGATGTTGATGTTTTCACCCCGCTGCACCGATTCCCAGCGCATGATCGTTTCCGCCGGAGAGGTGTTTCTCGTTTCTTTGTCCCGCGTCATTCTTCTCAGCAGCCTGATATCCGTGCCGGAAATGGGATTGTAGCGGTCGAGATTTAGCTGAGTTAAAACGCTCATATAGATGCGCCGCTTGTTTTTCGGTGAAATGTTGGCGGCGAGGCGTTCGTTGAGACAATGGATACCCTCGATGATGAGGATATGGCGATCGGTCATTTTCAGCTTTCGCGTTTCCTTTTTCGGTCCGCCTTTGAGAAAATCAAAGATCGGCGTTTCCACCGTCTTCCCGGAGATCAGGTCTTCGATGTCTTTATTGAGGTGCTGCAGATCAACACATTCGATGGATTCAAAATCATAATTGCCGTCTTTATCCTTGGGCGTTCGGGAGCGATCGACAAAGTAATCGTCGGTGGAAAGAGTCAGCGGTTCGATGCCGTTGATCTTAAAAATCAGGCTTAATTTATGAGAGAAAGTCGTTTTCCCCGAGGAAGAAGGGCCGGCGATCAAAAGAACGCGGATATTGCCGATATCGTCGTGGATATCCTTCACGATTTCAAAAATATTCTGGATCTGCATCGTTTCCGCCATTTCGATGAGATTGGAAACATTGCCTTTGCGGATGGTGTAATTCAGTTCGCCGACGTTGTTGATCTTCAATGATTCGGCCCAGTGGTCGAAACGCAAAAACAATGTTCCGATATGTGCGACGGAAAGATCTTTCTTGATGGAATTGGGATTTGACGCTGTCGGCGCCCGCAGAATAAAGCCGCGGTCAAAGGGAGTCAGGTCAAAAATGGGCAGGCGGGAACAGTTCGTCACCACCGTCCCGTGAAAAGCTTCGACCGTGGAATCGATTTCATAATAATTGAATTTGTCTTTGGATGAGGCGAGAACCAGCTCTTCCTGCATACGGAGACCCCGTTTGCGGCAGAGGGTTTTCGCGTCTTCACGGAAGATCGAGCGGTGCTCGATGGGCACTTCCTCTTTGATCAGCCGCTGCATTTCCGCTTTGAGGGCAAGGCGCATTTCTTCCGTAAAATTTTTGCGCCCCCGGCTTTCGCAATAACTGCCGTCGCCCAAGGTATGTTTGATGTAGAGGGTGCGTTCGGGCAAAACATTGTTGTGCGCCGCCACCAGCATCAAACGCAGCCCGTTGCGGTAAATGCTCCGTCCCAGATTTGTTGTGAGATCGATCCATTTGATTTCACAGTCGATGATGATTGTATAATAAAGTCCGCGCACGTAACCGTTGACAAAAGCGGCAACGATGGGAATATCTTTTTTTCCGAAAGAATCCAGGATTGAGCTGAGACGGCTGCCGTAAGGAAATTCATATTCTTTTTCGTCGATGGTGATTTTTACCGTTTTTTCTATTTGCATCTGATCACAACCATTCTTTCTTTTTTTCTGTGCTTAAGGGTTCAATCCTTTCAGCTCGTCAAGGACGAAAATACCGTCCTTGCGGATGAGCACGTCGTCAAACCAAATTTCGCCGCCGCCGTATTCCTTCGTCTGGATCAAAACAAGATCCCAATGGACGGCACTCTCGTTGCCGTTAAAGGCGTCGTCGTAAGATGCGCCGGGAGTGAAATGAATGGAACCGGCGATTTTTTCATCGAAGAGGATATCGCCCATGGCGCTGTGGATCTGAGGATTGAGCCCGAAAGAAAATTCTCCGACGTAACGGCTGCCGGCATCGGTATCGAAAATGGCGTTGCAGCGCTTGCTGTCGTTGGATTCCGCTTTGATGATTTTGCCGTCCTTAAAAGTGAGGGTCATATCTTTAAAAACAAAACCGTCGTAAGGGGAGGGGGTGTTGTAGCGGATGGTGCCGTTGACGCTGTCCTTCACCGGCGCGGTATAAACTTCACCGTCGGGAATGTTCTTTTCTCCGTCGCATTTCACCGCCGGGATACCTTTGATGGAAAAAGTCAGATCGGTGCCGGGCGCGGTGATGCGGACTTTGTCTGTTTTTTCCATCAGCTGCTTCAGCGGTTCCATGGCGGCGGACATCTTTTTATAATCCACGGTGCAGACATTGAAATAATAATCCTCAAAATCTTCGGTGGACATTTCCGCCAGCTGAGCCATGGAATCATTGGGATAACGCAGGATGACCCATTTCGTTTTCGGGACGCGGATCTTGCCGTGAACCGGTTCCCAAAGCAGTGTGGATTCCAGTTCATGCTGAGAGGATGAGATGTTTTTCATGGTGTAGCTGTTGTTGGTGGCGCGAACGCCGATGTAGGCGTCCATTTCCTTCATGCGCAGCTCTTCCCATTTGCGTCGCGTTTCAAAGGCTTCCTTGGGAGCTTGTTTTAAAACGGCGGCGTTTAAAACGGGGTTTTCCACATTGACGAAGGGAATGCCGCCGGCTTTATAGGCTTCTTCGATGATCTCTTTGCAGAGATCGTCGCAGTCGCCGATGCAGTCGATGAGTACTTTTTCTCCGGGCTGAAGATGGGTGGAATATTGAATCAATAATTGAGCTAATTTTTGATTTCTGGGGTCTTTCATTGTATGCCTCCGAAAGAATTTTTTTCGTTAAATTTATTATACCATAAATATGGGTTCGTAGTCCATCGGTTTTAAAAAACCACGGAAAAAACCGTTTTCATCCTATGTTTTTCCGTAAAACATCCCGGTTTTTCGCATTTTTTCGCAGTTTTTGCTGCGTTTTTTTAGGACAGGGAGATCATTTTCGGATCGAAAAAAGATAATTCTTTCGGATTTGGTTTTTTTGAAAAAACATTCCCACCTCCTTCTTTTTTCTTATTTCACTGCTTTTTACTGCGGTTTTTATGAAATGGTGTGCGTTTTTGAATCGAAAAAAGATCATTTTCGGATCGAAAAAAAGAATAATATTTCATCTTTGTTTTTTTGAAAAACATTTTTTCCTTCTTCCGAAAAAATTTTTCGTATCAAAAAAAGAAAATGCCTGTTAAACGACGTGTTAACATAAAACGCAACCGAGAGTTGACAAATTGCCAAGGGAAATTGGTAGTTCTTTTTGCATTTTTTTGCTATACTTTACGTACCAAAAACAAAGGAGTAAGCAAATGATTTTAGCCGATAAAATTACCGATTTACGTAAAAAACAGGGATTATCCCAGGAAGAGCTGGCGGAAAAGCTCAACGTCAGTCGCCAGTCGGTGTCAAAATGGGAAAGCGCTCAGGCAACGCCGGATTTAAAACGTATTATAGAAATGTCAAAATTATTCAGCGTCAGTACCGATTATTTATTAAAAGACGAGGTAGCGGGCGGTGCCATTTCCGATGAAGAGAACGACAGCTTGGCGGGAGAGGTGATCCGTCCCGTTTCCCTTGCCGACGCCCGCGCTTTTTTGGCGCTGAAGCGAAGCTTCGCGAAATGGGTGGCTTTGGCTGTTGCTCTTTGTATTGTTTCCGCCGTTCCTTTGATCTTTCTTTCCCTCGCTGCGGAAACCGGTGTGATCGCGATTTCCGCAGATAGAGCCGCCGCCTTTGGCTTGATCTGTCTTTTCCTGCTCATTGCCGCGGCGGTGGCGGTATTCATCGTCTACGGCTTGAAACTGAAGGAATATGAATATATGGAAGAAGAAACGATCGAGACGGCCTACGGTGTTTCCGGCCTGGTCAAAGAATTGCGGGCAGCTTACGCTCCGGTTCATACCCGCGAAATCGTTCTCGGTGTTGTGCTTTGTGTTCTCGCAGTGGTGCCGTTATTCGCTGCGATGCTGTTCTTCGGTGAAAATGATTTTGCCGCCGGCTGCGGCGTTTGTCTGCTGCTGTTTCTTGTTGCCTTCGGCGTTTGTTTGATCGTGAATACTTCGATCATTTGGGGCTCCTTCCTGATTTTGCTGGAAGAAGATGATTATACCAGAGAAAACAAGCGTAAAAGCCGCCGTTACGGTCCGATTTACGGGATCTATTGGCTCCTCGTCGTCGCGATCTACCTCAGCTGGAGCTTTATCGGCAATGACTGGGATAAGACATGGGTCGTTTGGCCCATTGCCGGGGTCGGCTGTGCTGTTTTGGCCGGTGTGATCGCCCTCATCGGCAACAGAAAGGATTGAATGTCTTTTATCTGAAAAAATGATTTCGCCAGGATAGAAGCATCGGTAAAAAAGTATTTTAATAATGAGAAGCCGCTCCGGTTTTCGGAGCGGCTTCTCATTATCGGATCAGATGATGTTTTGGAGGGACTCTCTGATTTATTCTTTTTCCATGGCTACGATTTTCGTCGCGATGCGGTCGGTCAGATCGCTGCTGTGAGATACAAAGGCCATGCCGATGCGGCGTTTTTTCGTTTCGGAGAGCAGAAAATGCCAGATCTGGCTTTGGGTGATAAGATCCAGCATGGTGCTGATCTCATCGGCAATGAGAAAACGGGTTTCTTTTCCCAAAGCGGCGGCAATGCAGAAGCGCTGGATTTCTCCGCCGGAGAGTTCGCCGGGGAAACGTTGATACCAATCCTTTTCGATGCCCAGTCCTTTGATGACGGCAGGATCGAGGTCGGGACATTGTGCCAGCGTATCGCCGATGCGGATTGCCGGATCGACGGCGCGCTCCGGGTGCTGCCAAATCATCTGGACCGGAGAGTAACCCTTTTTCGGCAGCGGTTTGCCATCGAGGAGAATCTGACCCGACCATGGTTTTTCGTATCCCGCCAAAATCTGGCAGAATGTCGTTTTGCCGAAACCGCTGGGCGCGGAAAGAGCCACGCGTTCGCTTTCGGTGATCGTGAGATTTACATCATTGAGAATAGTCTTGCTTTTTTTATATCCGAAAGTAATGTTTTTTGCCTCAAGCTTCATTTTCTTCCGCCCCCTTTTCTCCGTGTTCTCCTTTATTATCTGAGAATCTGACGCAGCGCACCGTGCCTCCGGCAACGGTGCGGAGAGGGATTTCTCCGCTGCAGGCAGGTTCGACTGATTCACAGCGGGGGGCGAAGGGGCAGCCTGAAGGCATTTCCTTCACGTAAGGTTGAACGCCGTCCAATGATCTGAAGCCGTGCTGCGGAAAGGCTCTCCACAGTGCTTTCGTATAGGGGTGGCGCAGCGTTTCTTCTCGATCGAAATCGCTGACCAACGCTTCTTCCACCGTTGTTCCGGCATAGAACACGGCAATGCGATCGGCGACTTCCAAGGCGAGTTCGATATCGTGGGTAATGAGCAGCACCCCGTTGCCTTTATCGGCAAAGTCGCGAAAATCGGCCATGGCTTTTTTTGCCAGAGGCAGATCAAGGCCGGGAGTCGGTTCATCGGCGATGATCAGTTTGGGATTTTCCATCAGTGCCGAGGCCAGCAGAACCCGGCGAGCCATGCCGCCGGAAAGTTCAAAGGGGTAAAGCTCTGCGGTTCCTTCCTTTAAGGCGTAATCATCGAAAAGTTGCTGCTGACGCTTTTTCGTTTCCTCATCGTCACGGCTGTGACGGACCTGGATTCCGACTTTCATCAGCGGATCCAGATAACCGACGCTTTGGGGAACGAGACAGATTTCTTTCCCACGAAGCTCGCCGATGCGCTTTGCCGTCAGCAGCTCCCCTCTGAAAGATATGCGGCCGCGGACGTTGGCATTTTTGGGCAGAAGACCTAAAACAGCATGGGCCAGAAGGCTTTTGCCGGATCCGCTGGAGCCGACAATGGCGACGATTTCTCTTTCCATGACATTGACGCTGAGGTTGGTGATAACGTTGATATCTACGCGATGGAGTCCTTTTTCGTATTGATTGAAGGAAATAAAGAGATCTTCGATATTTAATATTTCTTTTCGTTTGTTTGCTTCCATCGTTGACCTCCTTAATCCTGAGCGCTGAAGGGATCAATCAGCTTGCGGAGATTGCTGCCGACGGAATCAAAGAGGATAACCGTGATCAGAAGCGCAATGCCGGGGAAGACGGCCAGCCACCACATCCCCATCGAAAGATAACTCATGCTTTCCGAAAGGATATTGCCGATTCCGGGCTGTTCCGGCGGCAAACCGAAGCCCAAAAAGGTGATGGAGGCTTCGTGTAGGATGGCATGGGGAAAGAGGAGGATCAATCCGACAATAAATTGAGGAAAAATGTGGGGGAAAATATGTTTGATCGCAATTTTACAACGGGATTGCCCCATTTTTTGCGCGATTTTTACATAATCTTCTTCCTTGATTTGGAGGATCTCTCCGCGTAAAACCCTGGTTAAACCGGGCCAATGGCTTAAAGCTACCGCGACGATAACGCCGAAGGTGCCCTTGCCGAGGGCGAAAGAAATAAGAATCAAAAGAAGCAGATGCGGAATACCCATCAGCAGATCGACCAGCCAGGTAATCACCGTGTCAACTTTGTTGCCCAGCGTTGCCGCCATGGTGCCCAAAATCAAAGCGATGACGGCACTGACGGTTGAGGCGCCGAGGCCGATGAAGATACTGATGGAAAGACCGCGAAGAGTGCGAGCCAGCATATCTCTGCCGAGCCAATCGGTGCCGAATAAATGCTCGATGGACGGAGCGAAATTTTTCTGCGTAAAATCCGTGGTAACGGCCGTGTCACTGCAGAGGACACCGACGATGGTGATGATGATCAGGAAACTTGCGGTGAAACACAGTGAAAGAATGGTCTTTTTCCTCAGGCTGAATCGGCTCTTTTTTGCCGTTTGCAGTACGGGAATGGTACGGACATCATTCATGAAGCATAGACCTCCTTATCCTCGGATCGATGACGCCGTATAGAATGTTGGCGATAAAATTGCCGGTGAAAACGAGGGCAGCGCTGATTACCGCAACACCGAGAAGCATCGGGACGTCTCCGTTAAGGCCGGCGGTGACAGCGGCGTTGCCTAAACCGGGATAGGAAAAAACCTGTTCCACCAGAACACTGCCGCCGAAGATTTCACTGAAAGAGGCAAACTGCAAGGTGATGGCCGGAAGTAAAATATTCCTTAAGCCGTGGTGTTTAAGTATCTGTGTGTTGCTTTCGCCGCAGGCTCTTGCGTAAAGAACGTAATCTTCTTCCATGACATCAATGACTTTTTCCCGTGTATGCAGAGCGATGTTGGCAACACCGATCACGCTCAGGGTCAAAGCGGGCAGAATCAAATGACGCAAGGTGTCGAAAATCGAAACTTCGGCGGCATCGATACCGATGGGAACACTGAGGCCGATGGGGAACCAACCCAGCCATACGGCAAAGATCATCAGCATGATGAGGGCCAGCCAAAATGAAGGAGTACTGGCGAGCAGCAGCGAGTATCCCTTGATCAGTTTGTCGATCCATTTTCCTCTCATCATTCCGGCGATAATCCCGAGAATAAAACCGAGAATGCCGGAAATGACCCAGGCGGTGAGCATCAGCGCCATGGAGTTCATAAATTTGACGCCGATGACATCGGCAACGGGCTGGCGGTAAATGAGAGATTGTCCCATATCACCGCGGATGAAATCTTTAAACCAATTGAAATAACGTTCCCAAAAGGGTGTGTTAACACCGAAATAATCGTTAAGCTGCTGCAAAGCTTCTTGGCTCATATTCGCCATGCCGACTTCGCCGACGTATGCGCGGATGGGATCCACAGGAGAAGCCGAGACGAGAATAAAACAGATGATGCTGATGGCGATGATAAGCAAAACAGCTTTAAGAACATTGACAGCGATAAATTTTCCGATTTGCAGTCCCATATGATATCGCTCCGTTTATGTTTTCTGTAAAATATTTCAGTTTCATTTGTTCAAGCGGTTGGAGGGTGCAATGATCCTCAGTGAAAAGAGGGGGTTCTATATCTTCGCATTTAAGAAAATATGGAGGAAAGACAGGATCGCGCACCCTCCGCCGGTTGATAAGGTGATTCCTTTTGTTTTGTTCCTGTCTATGAGTTATTCATCCCAGGACCAGTTATGAACATTGTTTAAGATGGTCCAGCCGTAGCCGTGGGGATGAATCTTGTTATCAACGACGTTTAAGCCGTCCTTTGCGAAATAAAGATGCTGGATTTCACAAATCCAGATCCAGGGGCTGTCTTTGTCGGGCGTTACCTGATCCTGAGCGGAGATCCAGTAAGGATAGGATTCTTCAACGGTTTTGGCGGCAAGCGCCTTTTCGATTTCGGCGTTTACTTCTTCGTTGCTGTACAATGCGCCGTTTACGGTGTCTTCATCACTGTAATAGTGGCTGATGACACCGGAGGGAGAATGCATACCGGCACCGAAGACATGGGGCGTTTCATAATAAAGAGAGGAAATCTCATCCCAGCTTTTGCCGACGGGGGTAATGCCGATGCCGACTTCTTTGGCCATTTCAACGACGGCCATGGCGATGCCGGTCCGGGCGGAATTATTGGCCATGTAGAGCAGCTCGAATTCGGCGGTCTTGCCGTCTTTTTCATAAATGCCGCTATCGTTTAATGTCCAGCCGTCCTCTTCCATGATGGATTTGGCCTTTTCCGGATCATATTCGATGACCATGTTGGGATTATCCCAAGGTTCGCCGAGGCAATCGCTGTAGGCGGGAGTTCCGTAGCCGTAAAGGACATCTTTAACGATGGCGTCTCTGTCGATGGCGTAAGCCAAAGCCCGGCGGATGGCAAGCTCACAGGTGACATCATTGCCGGCGGGATAGCTGATGCCGTCTTTATCTTCCGGCGTTGCGGCACCCGAGGGGATGCAGGGCATGTTGATGCCGCGAATATCAACGGAATCGAAGGCAATGAGTTCATAGCCGCTGATGGGAGACTGAGAATAGGCCGGCTCCGTGTAGGCCAGATCGACCTGGCCGCTTTTGGCCGCGGCGTAGGAAGCTTCTTCATCCATGAAAACGACGGTAACCTTGTTGATGGCGGGTTCACTGCCGTAATAGTCGGGGTTGGCTTCTAAAATAAGCTGTTCCCCTTTATCCCATTGCTTCAGGATATAGCGGCCGGAGCCGATGGGGTTTTCACCGTAATTTTCATCATAGGCGTGTTCGGGTACGATCCCGACGACGGCGGCGATGTAACCGAAAGCCGAGTATGGTTTATTGAGATGAAAAATGACGGTGGTGTCATCGGGAGCTTCAACCTGATCCAGCATGGAGAGATCGGTTTCGGTAGCCTGTTTCATCGCTTCGTTGTAGGTAAAGGCAACATCGGAAGCGGTGAGAGGTTCACCGTCGGTGTATTTGATGTCGTCGCGAATTTTGAAGGTCCAGGTGAGACCGTCATCGGAAATATCGTATTCCGTGGCCACATCGTAATCGATGGTGATATCATCTTCCGTAACCAGCAAAGTGCTTTGGAAGAGGGGATCGTGGGTGTGTTCACCCGCGGCCCAGCCCATGATCGGGTCGAAACCTGCGGCGGGTTCGGATTCGGGATCCATTGTGATGATAACGGAACTTGTGTTTGTTGTGCCGGTACCGGTGTCGGCATCGCTGCCGCCGCAGGCCGCGAAGGCGAGGGGCAGAGCGCATGTCACGACGGCCGTCAATAAAACTTTAAAAATTTTTTTCATTTTTTCTCCTTTTTTACATGATGATTTTTTGCACGGTTTTTTACATAATGGTTAATAGGGGAAAATATCTGCGTAATAATGATATGATCTTCTTCTCCGGAATCGTTACGCGTGCAAAACGGTCAGCGGTTTCGGAAAACGCGGATTTATTCTTTTCCCGGCAGCGAAATGATTTAACCTCCTTTCAGAAAGACGCAAAATGCGGAAAATAAAAAAAGAAGCACACTGAAACAGTGTGCTTCCATAGCACTTTAAGGTATATACAGATACCAGATACATAAATGACGGCGGATTCTTTGTTCTCAACAAAGAAAGAAACCCGCATGGTTCTTTTTTAAAGCATCGGGAAGTACATCTTCCCGTATCAATACACTTTTATTTTAGTCTGCGGGGAAGGGAATGTCAAGAAAAATTTTCCGCTGTTCTTCGATTTTTTTTTGTGTTTTTTTGATTTTCCTGTTGGCATCGGCGGAGGATTGTGGTAAAATGTCAATGGAAGAATAGCTTTGTTAACGTGAAAAAACAATATAAAGAGAAACTGTTTGAATAAGCTATCGTTTTAAAAAAGAGGTATGAAATGAAATTACATTCCAATCGCAGATCCTATGATAAGCGGCGAAGCCGGCCCCAAAATGCGGAGAATAAAAATCCCAAGGTGATGGCCGGATCTTTGGCCGCTATTGTCATTAGTGCCGTTATTTTGTGTATGGTGGTGATCATCGGCATTGTCGGTTTTGTCGGTCACGGTGCCAATACGGTGACGACAGCGGCTACGGCAACGCCTTCGGCAGGCAATCCTGTTCATTGCTGGTTTTTTGTCGACAGCAATGAGCTTGGTACCGATACGGAAGTCTTAACGATGAAGGGAAGTTGCTTCCAAAAAGACGGCATTTCCTATCTCCCCGCCGACGGTATTGCCACCGGTCTCGGCGGCACGGTCCATTATGATAAGGAAAAAGGAACGCTGAAATTTTCCGATCTTGCGAAAAGCGCTAAAGTAACAGTGGACAGCGACAAGATGAAAGTCGGGCTTTTCCGCAGGGTGACTTTGTCCGCGCCGGTCATGGAAAAAGACGGTGTCGTTTACATTCCCGCCAGAGATTTCCTTGAAGCCCTCGGTTACGGTCTTACCTATTCCGCCCCGACGAAGCGTATGGATGCTTTTTTGAAGAAAGGCGGCAGCGACGAAGCACCGACGGCGAAATTCTCCACGGACAAGGATACTTATAACGTCGGAGAAAAGATCGTTTACACAACGGAAAACAGTTCTCCGCAGGGATATGATATCGTAGAAGAAAAATGGGAAAACCGGGCTTCCTGGTATTTTGAAAGCGGTGACCGGACGATTACATATTCGGTGAAGGATTATCGCGGCAACTGGTCGGAAACGGTTTCCAAAACCATTCATATCGAAGGTGAATATTACGGTGCCGAAACTGTTCCCGTCCTTTGCTACTATTATATTACACCGGACAGCGATGAAATTTCCACGGTGGTAAAGAAAGAAAGAAAAATCACCGAAACGGTGACGGATCCGAATGATCCCACCAAGACGATCGAGCAGGAAAAGACAGAATACTATAATGAAACGGTACGGGGCCGATATTACGGTGATGATATGGTCATCTCCGTGGATCAGTTTGAAGAGGAAATGTATATTCTTTCAGAATTGGGCTGCAAGACGCTGACCGTTTCGGAATATCTCGAATATGCCGACAGCGGAGTGATGCCGCCCGAAGGCAGTGTGCTCATTCTCTTCGTCGGCGGCTATGAATCCACCTTTACTCAGGCTTATCCGATTTTACAGGATTATGGGTTTAAAGCCAATGTCGCTCCCGTTGTCAAGATGGTTGAGGATCGTTCCGCACTCTCCGATGCCGTTGCGGCCGGAGAAGAAGGAGCCGAAGATCAGCTTGATGCCTTTGATGATGAATGCCGCTTTACCTATCTGACTTTTGAAGAGATCAGCGAATTGGGCGCTCAGGGCTATGACGTTGGCGCTTACAGCTATGATTCCAACAAATACGGAGATTCGGCGGCGCTTCTCGCGGCACCTACCGGTGATGAAGATGAGGCTGCCTATGAAAAACGCGTTCAGGATGATTTGGCCAACGCCATGAAAGTTCTGAAATCGAGGATTGATGATAACGAACCGTTCTTTGTTTATCCTTATGACGAGACCTCCGAATATTTGATCGAAGCTGTGGAAAAAGCAAACTATTCTTCGGCATTTGTTGTCAGCGACGAACCGCTGACCGCCGAGAGCGAGCGCTTTAAACTGGAAGGCATCATCATTACTCAGGATATGTCCGGCAGATCCTTTGAGAATCTCTTTTAAAACGAAGCATAAATAAATCATCCCTCCCTTATATTTCAAGGGAGGGATTTTTATGAGAAAAATTACTTTAACGTTTCTCCTGTTGTTCCTTTTTTTACTTCCTGTTTCTCCAATAGCGGCGGCGGAGGAACCCGAAGTCGGAGCCGATGCCGCTCTGCTCTATGATATGGACGCCCATGCTGTTCTCTGGCAGAAGGAAGGAAATAAAAAAATGGCTCCGGCGAGTTTGATCAAAGTGCTCAACCTGCTCACTGCCGAGCCTTATCTCTCCCTTGCCGAAGAGGTCGCCATTACCCCGCTGACGGAAACGGTATACAACGGCCAGATTCTCGGGTTGAAAGCCGGGGACGTGATCCGGGCGGAAGATCTGATTTGCGGTATGATGCTTTTCTCCGCCAACGATGCCGCCGTCGCCGTTGCCGGTCATCTGATCGGCGATGTCGATTTTTTCGCGCAGCTTATGGATGTTAAAGCCTGGGCTCTGGGCGCGGGGAATACCGTTTCCGTCAATGTGAACGGTTATTCAGAAGGGAATCAAGGTACTACCTGCTATGATCTGGCGGTATTGGCTACGGCTTTTATGGATAACGATCGCCTTTTGCCCTTCGCTTCAAAAACCGATTATGAGGTAACCTGGTTGAATCCGGAGAAAAAGCGTCCTTTGACGAATATCAATAAATTTCTTTATTCTTATGAAGGGGCAACCGGATTGAAGACGGGCACCACGGCAATGGCGGGGAAATGTCTGATCGCAACGGCGGAAAAAAACGGGAAACGTTTATTGGCTGTGGCGCTCAGCAGTTCGGACCGGTACGGGGACTGTATCAAAATGATGGATTACGGTTATCGGGAAAGCGGTGCCTTGGCTGCGGAGATCATCGATGATATGGAATGAAAGAGCCGCTGCGGTTTTTCGCAGCGGCTCTCTTGATTTTTCAACTGTGTTTTTTGATCTCGTCGGTGGCCAGTTTATCACAGCGGTTGTTTTTTTCGTTATCACTGTGGCCTTTCACCTTGATCCATGTGATCTTATGTTGTTTTTCCATTTCGATCAGCGCTTCCCAGAGGTCTCGGTTCTGTACAGGCTCTTTCTTACTGTTTTTCCAGTTGTTTTTTTGCCAGCCGATGACCCAGTTTTGATTGAAACCGTTTACGAGATAGGCGCTGTCACTGTATAATTTGACTTTGCAGCTTTCTTTCAGCTGCTTCAATGCTTCCGCTGCCGCCGTCAGTTCCATGCGGTTATTTGTCGTTTCCGCTTCAAAACCGGAAAGTTCTTTTTCCACACCGCGGTATTCCAAAATCGCTCCCCAACCTCCGGGACCGGGATTGCCGGAACAGGCGCCGTCGGTATAAATGGTTATTTCTTTCATCGTGGCATGCGCCTCCCTTTCGCGAATTGATTTTATTATAGCGAATTCATCGTTTTTTCGCAATCCTTATCTTTACAATGAAGCAAATATATGTAAAAATAGTATAAGGAAAATTTTGCATTCGGGAGATCGTAATTATGATGAATCAGGAAAAATACGAGATCTTAAATCGATATCGAAACGGTGAACTCAGCGAGGAAGACGTTCTTGCCGCTTTACAGGAAAAACCCTTTGCCGATCTCGGCTTTGCCAAGGTCGATCTCGACAGGGAGAAACGCGGAGGTTTCCCTGAAGTTGTTTATTGTGAAGGGAAGACCAAGGAACAGTCGCTGGAGATCATCCGTGTTCTTTGGCAGCGATCTCGCGGCAATGTGCTTGCTACCCGCTGTGACGCGCAAACTGCCGCTGCCGTAAAAGAAATATTTCCAGAGGCGGAATATCATCCTCTTGCCCGGACGCTTGCTCTCTATCGGGAGAAAAAAGAGGGGAAGGGCTGTATTGCCGTGATTTCCGCCGGCACTTCCGATTTGGCTGTTGCCGAAGAAGCGGCGATTACCGCCGAGGTCATGGGCAATAAAGTTTATCGTATCTTTGATGCCGGTGTTGCCGGGATTCATCGTCTTTTTGCGCATGATAAAGAATTGAAGGAAGCGCGCGTACTGATCGTCGTTGCCGGTATGGACGGCGCTCTGCCCAGTGTTGTCGGCGGCCTGATCAAAAAACCGCTGATCGCCGTACCTACCGATATCGGTTACGGCGCCAGTTTCAACGGTCTTGCCGCTCTGCTGGCCATGCTGAATTCCTGTGCCGCCGGAATTACCGTCGTCAATATCAATAACGGTTTCGGAGCAGCCTGCGCCGCAAGCCGCATCAATCAGCTCGTCGGCGAAGAGGGGAATGAAGATCATGACAGAGATTGAACGAACCGCTTTTATCAAAGAGAAGTTAATGACCTGGGGCGCCGATGTCGTGGGTATCGCCTCCTTTGACGGTCTGGAGGAAACCGTTTGCGATCTTTACGGTGATCGCTTTGACGGTTTGAATCGCGGTGTTTCCTTTGGCGTTTATTTGCCGCGCCGTGTGGTGGACGAGGTTTTGGAGCATCCCACTCATACTTATCTTGCCTACTATGATATTGCCAATAGTCTGATCAATCAAATCGGCCTGAGGCTCAATAACGAATTGATGAAACAGGGCTTTGAAACCTATCCCGTACCTGCTTCCCAGCGCCTCGGGGCAAAAGACAATGCCGTTTTCTCCCATCGCATGGCGGCGCAGCTGGCGGGGATCGGCTGGATCGGTAAAAGCTGCGCCCTCGTTACGAAAGAAGTGGGTCCGCGGCTGCGTCTCGGAACGGTGTTGACCGATGCTCCTCTTTTTGCGGATCGGCCCATGGAGGATCACTGCGGCAGCTGCCGTCTTTGTACCGAAATCTGTCCTGCGCAGGCTATTTTGGGAAGGAATTTTAACAGCGGCGAGCCGCTTTCGGAGCGTTTTGATTTTAAGCGCTGCGACAGCTTTCTGAGCGAGACCCGCCAAACCTTCGGCAAGCGTATTTGCGGCCGCTGTGTTGCCGTGTGCCGTTACGGCAAACATGAGAAGGGGGAGAACAATGAATAAGATCAGCAATAACGATCTTTTGGACGCTATCCGGGAACACGAGGAAGAAACCGCCGAGGAATTAGCGTTGTTTTCTCTGAGCTGTGAAAAAGAATCCGGCGGTGATGTCTGCTACCTCATAACGAGAGATGGTTTTCCGGGAGAAAATGGAAAGGCTGTTTTGCGGGATCTTTTTGAGACGATGCTGGATCAACGTTGCTGCCCGCAGTACATCCTTTTGATCGATACCGCGGTGAAACTGCTTTTTTCCGATTCTCCTTTTTTACGTATTTTGAAGGAACTGGATCAAAACGGCGCCGCGGTCTTCGCCTCGTCTGCCAGCGCCGAATGCTATCGGGAAGAAGGCGGTATCGATGAATACTATCTGGCTCCCACGGGCAAGCTGCTGACGATTATGCACAGGGCAAAAAAGGTGATCACGATTTGAGAGGAGAGGTTCGTCATGAATGTAAAGCAATGGCTTCTTCATTTCTTTCGCGGTGCGTCAGCACCGGAAGCTTCGGAGGAATCATGGACGGAATTGACGGTTTCCGACAACGGTGAGGCGGTAACGGAAAAAGACGAATCCTCTCCGGATAAGAATATCTCCGAGGGCGAGGCTCGCCAATCGTCAACAGAGGATATTCTTTTGGAGGAATTTCCCGAAAACAAGGCCGTGCAAGAGCAAGACGCCATTCGGGACAGCGGAAAAACGACAAAGAAGTATGTGGATAAGCGGCTTTTGAATGCTTTGGCCGGGATGTGTGATCCCTTCGAAGGAGAAAAAGCTCTTGCTGAATTTTTGAGTTTGGGCCGGGCAACGACGGAAAAGACAATCATATCTTTTATCACGGGACGTCGTCCCTGTCTCAATGCTTATCTGAAGAAGATCCTTGAGTATTATCCGGAGGAAAGCGCGTCTTTTTTTTCGGATCATTTTGAGGAAATCGAACCGGAGAAACGCTTGATTTTTTTGAGCTGCGGCTTTGGCGGTTCCGGTGAAGATGTCGCCGCTGCTGTCGAGAAAATGCTGGCGGAAATGGATAACGATGAAATTCCCCGCGCTTTTTCCGTGTTGGCGGCGATACCTTCGGAGAGAGGAAACGATTTGCTTGCGGCCTATCTGAAAGACGAGGATTGGCGAATTGCTTTAAAAGCAGCGTCCGCTTTGGAAAAAGCCGGCGCCAAAGAGAAGATCACGGCAATCAGAGAGGCCGC
>CACXDX010000118.1 GCA_902766525.1 uncultured Bacillota bacterium
GAATTTTATAAAATATTCTGGTATGTCTTATCCGGTTTTCAGGTGCGTCATCTCTGGTATCTCTACTGTCTTTTTCTCGTTTTCGTTTTGATTTGGCCTTTTAAGCGCTATCTTGAGAGGAAAACGATTTTGATCGCGCTTATGATCTCTCTTGTTCTCAGTATCGGCGTGCGGGGTACGGGCTGGACGTTCCTGCAATATTTTCAAATAGGAAATACTTTCTATTTTCAGTTCTTTTTCCTCTGCGGCGCGGCAATGGAGCTTTATTTCGCCGAGATCTGCGATTTCCTGCTCCGCCGTCTCTATTTCATCCCGGTCTGTCTGGCTTTGCTGATCGTCAGTGTTTTTGTTGATGTCTACGTTTTTACCGGCTATATCTATGCCTTTGCCGGAATGGTGCTTTTGCTGTATTTGGCGATGCTGGTCGTTCGAAGCGAACGCTTTATCGAGTTTCCTCTCGTGGATAAGATGACGAAGGATTCTTATGGGATCTATCTCTTCCACGCGATGCTCGTCTATCTGATCTTTTTCTGTTTTTCAAAAATCGCGGTTCCGCCTCTGCTTCTGATCGTGATCGCTTTTTCCGTTTCTCTCACTCTCGCTTTTCTTTTTACGGAAATTTGCCGTCGCTTCGGTTTAGAGTGGATCATCGGTGAAGGCGGCGGAAAAAAGATCGGCAATCGTCAGCGGATGCTCAGAAAAAGAAAAGGGGAAATTTGACGGAAGCGGGGGAAACCCCTCTTGTCAAATCCGTCGGAAAGTGATAAAATTTCTATATTAATTAATATACATCACGCAGATTAAAGGATTGGTTCATTATGGCAAAGGAAACACTTGAAGTTTTATTTGATGAAAAGGCAATTGCCGAACGTGTTGAAACGCTCGGCGCCGAAATCACCAAAGATTACGAAGGGAAAGATCTTCTCGTGATCGCGATCCTGAAAGGATCCTTTATGTTTTTCTCCGATCTTCTGAAGAAGATCGATCTGCCTTTGGAAATCGATTTCATGTCGGCGAAAAGCTACGGCGACGCGACACATCCCGGGGAAGTCCGCATCGTAAAGGATCTCGATAATCCGATCGAGGGGCGTCACATTCTTATTGTTGAGGATATCCTCGATACCGGACAGACGCTGAGCGCACTCTACAAATTGCTGGATGTTCGCGGTGCCGCTTCGCTCAGGACCTGCGCTTTTCTGGACAAAACCGCTCGCCGCACCGTTGATTTCCATGCCGATTACAAGGGCTATGAGATCCCCGATCATTTTGTCGTCGGCTACGGTTTGGACTATGCCGAAAGATATCGCAATCTGCCCTATATCGCCAAATTGAATTTTCAAGATGAATGACGGTGTGAAAGGAATGGATTTCTTTTATGTTCAGAAAATGTATTGAAAGTATCGCTCCCTACAGCCCCGGGAAGCCCATCGACGAGGTAAAAAGAGAACTGGGCCTGGACGAAGTCTATAAACTGGCCTCCAACGAAAACCCTCTCGGTCCGCCGGAATCGGCGGTGGAAGCCATGCGTCTCGCCGCCGGCAAGGTTTCGCTCTATCCCGACGCCGATTGTTTTGAGCTCAAAGACGCTCTTGCCAAATTCCACGGCGTAAAAAGAAGTCAGATCATTCTCGGCGAAGGTTCCAATGAACTGTTGAAACTGCTTTCTCTGGCTTTTTTGGAACCCGGCGATGAGATCATCATGCCTCAGCCTTCCTTCGGTGAATATAGGCGTACCGCACAGCTTTGCGGTGCCGTCGCCAAGGCGATTCCCTGCACCGAGGAGTTTTGCGTCGATCTCCCCGCCATGGTCGCGGCGATCAGTTCCAGGACGAAGCTGGTTTATATCTGTAATCCCAATAATCCCACCGGCACCGTTGTGGACAAGCATCTCTTAAAACAGATGATGAACCGTATGAACGATGTCATCGTCGTCCTTGACGAAGCCTATTTTGAATTTATACGGGATGAAAAATCCCCCGACGGTGTGGCTTTCTTCAAAGAATATCCCAATGTCGTCTCTTTGCGCACCTTTTCCAAAGCCTACGGCCTGGCCGGTCTGCGCGTCGGTTACGGTATCTGCAACGAAGCGATCACCGAAGCGATCAATAAGGTGAGGGAACCCTTTAACGTGAATTCTCTCGCTCAGGTTGCCGCGATCGCCGCGCTGAACGACAGCGAATATTTGGCGAAGAGTGTGGAACATAATAAAGTCGAGCGTGATTTCCTCTATACGGAGCTGAAAAAACGCGGTTTTTATGTTGTTCCCAGCGAAGCCAATTTCATGCTCTTTGATTCCCTGAGAGATTCTTCGGAGCTTTTCAGAGCATTGCTTAAGAAAGGGATCATCGTGCGTTCCGCCGATATTTTCGGTTTTAAGACGATGGTGCGTCTTTCCGTAGGTCTGCATAGAGAAAACGAGGCCTTTTTGAAGGCCCTCGATGAGTGCATGGGTTTGAATTAAAATACGATATTTAAAATAAAGGAGACTGTCTTTTTCGGACAGTCTCTTTTTTTATTCGGCGCTCAGCGGTTTGGAGATATCCCAGTGACCGGCCAGACTTTCCACGACGTTGCCGTTGACGCGGATCTGAACGGCGTTGACCGAATCAAACTGGCTTAAGGTATTGACGATGCTTTCAATCACGTTCTTTTCTTCGCTGCTGGTCAAAGAGGTATTTTGGATCTCCTTGCTGAGATCGACGGTACAGAGGCCGTTTTCCTCGATATTGATGCTCTGTACAGAAGTGCCTTCGGGAATATAGGAGATCATCTTTTCCGAGGAGGGGCCCGTCAGCAGCTCTTCCATGGTGGTTTTGGCGAGACCGGTCTGATTGATGACGCTCCTCGTTTCCGCGGAAAGTTCATCGTTTTCGCTGTCGACGAAATAGAGCGAGACTTCTTTATAAGTGATGTCGGCCGAAGCGGCTTCACTCTTTTCCGGAACGGGGGGCGCGTCTCCGTTTTTTTCTTCGCTTTTGCTGTCGTTTTTCTCTTCGGATTCGTCGTAGTCGGGAAGGGCGGAGGTCTCGGCGATGTTTTCTTCACTGCCGTTCGCGGCGGTATAAGCCTTTTCTCTCAGGTCGGCAAAGAATCCGCCGATTTGGGATTGAAAGATGAAAGCGAGCATAACGGTGAAAAGGATCCCGGTGACGATGCCTTTCTTTTTCATGATCATTCCTCCATGTTTTTTTATTTCATTGTATGAGGCTGTCCCTGAAGGTATTCCGAAAAAGCGATTCCTGTGTTATAATGAGAACGGAGGAAAATTATGAGTAAAACCCTTGTTTTAGCTGAAAAACCCTCGGTCGGCCGGGAAATCGGCCGTGTCCTGAAAGCAACAAAAAAAACAGACGGTGCGCTGATCGGGAATGAATTTATCGTTACCTGGGCTTTGGGACATCTTGTCTCTCTTGCGGAGCCCGAGCGATACGGCGAGGAATATAAGAAATGGTCCTTTGAAACGCTGCCCATGCTTCCGGATCCGATGGATCTTGTTGTGCTCCCGCAGACGGCCAAACAATATCACCGCGTTAAGCAGCTGCTCCGTTCCAGAGAGATCGGGGATATCATTATAGCTACCGATGCGGGCCGTGAAGGCGAACTGGTGGCACGCTGGATCATTGCCAAAAGCGGCGTGAAAAAGCCGATCAAAAGGCTGTGGATCTCATCCCAGACCGATCGCGCGATCAGAGAAGGTTTCCGTCATCTGAAGGACGGCAAAGAATACGAAAA